>NZ_DAMAGB010000003.1:0-242278 GCF_031995485.1 Janthinobacterium sp. | reverse complement strand
ACATCCCGTATTTTCTGAATTTGATAAATCATGCTTCAAAAAAATATGAAAATTTTTTTAACTGGCGGCACTGGATTCATTGGATCACACTTTATTAATGCCGCCCATCAGGCAGGGCATAATATCGTAGCTCTTCGTCGTGCATCTAGTCAGCCTAGGATTACACTAGAAAAAGAACCGCAATGGATTGATGGGCCATTAGATGGGGACTATACTGAAGAAATGAAAGACTGCCAAGTATTGGTACATCTTGCATCACATACACCGAATCCGCCGTATGATACGTTGCCTAACTGCTTATATTGGAATGTCCAAGCAAGTATCCAGCTAGCCGAGCAGGCAAAAAGTGTCGGCATTACTCGTTTCTTGATTGCTGGTTCGTGTTTTGAATATGGCCGATCGGCAGAGCGTTATGATGCTATACCGGTTACTGCCCCACTTGAGCCGATGTTATCGTATCCTACTTCAAAAGCTGCAGCGTCTGTAGCTTTTTTAGGATTTGCTGCGCAGCACAAAATTCAATTAAGTTTGTTTCGTATTTTTCAAGTATATGGCGAAGGTGAACAAGCTAGTAGGCTTTGGCCATCGTTGAAAATAGCTGCACTGAATGGATCGGATTTTCCGATGACATTGGGTGAACAATTACGTGATTTTATTGACGTTAAAGACGTTGCCTCGGAATTTGTAAAAGGTCTTGATTTTTCAAATGTAGATGCAGGCATTCCAAATTTAAAAAATATTTCCAGTGGTAACCCTCAAACTTTATTTGAATTTTCATCTCATTGGTGGAATCATTGGAATGCAAAGGGAAAAATTTTGCGTGGTGCAATTCCATATAGAGTTAATGAAATAATGAAGCTAATTCCTGAGTTAAATAACGAAGTTAACAATGCTCATTAAATATAATGTGCTTGCGGTTATCGGAGCTGGAGTTGGCTTAGCCAATTCCATGCTAGTGTGGAAGCTTTTTGGTGCGAATATAAATTCTGACATTTGGCTGCTAAGTGTTGCAATAATAGCAATATTAAGTTTGCTGGTTTTAATAGGAATTGAGCAATTTCAAGTTTTTTATACCGAAATTTATTTGAAAGATGAAAAAGCGGCATCGCAGTTTTTAGGTGCAGCAGGTTTGTGGGCGCTTGCGAGTGGAATATTATTTAGTCTAATTTGCTATGGCATTGTTGATATAATAATTAACAGCTTTGCCGGAGGATTACCAATAGAGTCAAAAAAAATTGCAATTGCTGCTTTTTTGATCTTGCTTACTCAAGTGGCAATAGCTCCACTGGTTCATGTAACAAGATGTACTTTAAATGTTCATCAATATTATGGTGCTTCATATTGTTTATCACTGATCCTGCCAATATGGCAAATGATAGTCTTGACTATATTTATTTTTTTAAAAAAACAGGATGTTGTAGAACTTGCTAAATGGAGCTGTGCTGCAGTCTTGATACAGATATTGTCTTGTCCATTAATTTTGATTAAATGGGCAAACATTCCAAAAAATATAAGCGTACAATTTTTTGGTTCATTTGTAAAAAATAGTTTTACTATGCGCATAGGACATTCTTTCCATAATTTTTTTGTTGGATTGATATTGAATAATGCTCTTTCTCATCAGGCCCCTGGGGTCATTTCTATTTTTCAATACGCAAAGAAATTTTCTGACGGACTTGCCGGGGTTGCAATAGGTCCACAAGCTAACATCTACCATGTTCGACAAGCAAAAGCATGGTCTGAACGTAATGCAAGCATATTTTACGAAAATATAAAAGTTTATCTAAAAAATACATTACCTCTATATGTCGCAGGCGTTATCTGTGTTTGGGTTTTCTTGCCTTGGCTTTTTTCTCTTTTGGCTAAGGACGGTGATGCCTCCAGTACAGAAAAAATCAAAACTGTATTTCTTGCTTTGTCAGCTTGGCAAGGAATTATTTCTATAGAGACTATTTTTGCCGGGATTGTTGTAATCGCAAGAAGAAGCATGATTTTGTGGTTAGTCAATGGAATATTTATTTTCGTTTTCTATTTTTCTGTTAAAGCCATGCCATTAGATGCATCAGTATTGTGGATATCAATTACCGGTCTGTTGAGCCAGTTTATCAGCTTTATTTTTTACGCTTTTCTTTCCTGGATTTTAGTAAGTAAACATTTTATAAAATTTAAATAATGTCTTTCCCAAAAATAAGCGTAATCATTCCTACTTATAATCGTGCTTCATACCTTGATCAAACTATTTCAAGTGTTTTATCGCAAAAAAATGCTGCTTTTGAAGTAATTATTTCAGATAATTGCTCACAAGACAATACTGAAGACGTCGTTAAAAAATATCTAAGTGACTCACGTGTAAAGTATTTCAAGAATAGCGTAAATGTAGGAATGGTTAAAAATTGGCGAGAAGCGGTATATAAGCGGACAAACGCAGAATGGTTTATTATTTTGTCCGACGACGATTATTTTATAAATGATAATTATCTTGAAAATGTGATTGATTATATCAATTCGGGGGAAAATGTAGTCCTTGTATATGGCGAGGGTTTGATATTAGACGAGACAACGAAAAAGACAACTTTTCTATCTCTTCCTTTTGACGGAGTTGTATCCGGCGTTGATGTTTTTATGTCTCGAGGAACTATAAAACCTCAAGATGCTACTCTTTGCAATATGGTATTTAATAAAAAGATCGCAATTCAATTAGATGCTTTCTCCAATCCTGACAACTTATCCTGCGATTCCGAGCTGTATTTGAAGACAGCTCTCCTAGGGAATGTCGCGGTAATTAAAGGTGAAAACTCTGTTTATAGATTCCATCCAGGAAACTTAGTTAAGACAATATCGAGTTCAGCGCCTTTGCGGCTTGGAAATCTGGATTTTATTTTCAGTACTTATAATTTCGCAAAAGAAAAAATTTCCTCAAATCAACTAAGAATTTTTCTTAACAATATAAATGCTGTAAAGGCTATTCAAGGATGCCTGTTAAATATGGCCTGTATAGATAAAGATGAGTATTTGAAATGCAAAAATAATCTATTTGATAAAAATTCGTATTTAGTTGATTTGGCAACTAACGCAAATTCTTTTAAAATTAAACTTTTTATGATTAATAAGTTTTCGGCTTTGTTGCCTATTTATTTTTATGTTAGACGTGCATTAAAATAAAAATTTTAACATTAAAAAAGCAAAAATGAAAATTAAGCTAGCCAAATTTTGGAAAATGTCAAATTACGAAAAATTAAATAAGTTTAAATTTGTTTTTGCCATGTTAAAAACAAAGTTTTATTATAAATTTTTTTTTAAAAATATCGGAGAAAAATCAATAATATTTAATCCTTTATATTTTGGAAATCCAGATTATATTGCAATTGGTAAAAATACGCTGATACGTGCTGGCTCAAGGCTGGAAGTAATCCAAGATAGCGATTCGTTTTTTGGAAATTTAACAATTGGTGATAACGTAAATATCGAACAAAATGTTCATATCGTGTGTGGTGGAAAAATCAGAATTGGAAATAATGTTTCTATCACTGGCAACGTTGCTATCGTCGATGTAAAGCACCCTCACGATGATGTCTACAGTACGGTAAAGATTGGAAGCAGGATTCAATGTAAAGGAAATTATATTGAAATCGAGGATGGGGTTTTCATTGGTTTTGGTTCTATAATTTTACCAAATGTGAAAGTTGGAAAAAATTCAGTAATTGGCGCACATACGATAGTAAATATTGACGTCCCAAGCTACTGCGTAGTTGGCGGAAATCCGATGAAAATACTTAAAAAGTATGATTTTGAATCAAATGAGTGGAAGAGAATATCATGAATGTTTTAATAACGGGTGGTGCGGGTTTTATCGGTTCTAATTTGGCGTTAAATTTGATTAGCTTGGGGCATAACGTAACTATTCTGGACAATCTCTCCCCACAAATACACGGTGCACAACCAGAGATAAGTTCACCTTTATATTTAAGTATCAAAGGCAAGGTAAATTTTGTATTGGGTTCTGTGACAGATGCTGCTGCATGGAAATCTGTTTTGCCTGGTCAGGATGCGATCATCCATTTGGCAGCTGAGACCGGTACCGGGCAGTCCATGTACGAGATCAAACGTTATGTTGACGTGAATATTGGTGGCACCGCCTTAATGCTTGACTTACTTGCAAACGGCAAATATCAGGTCAAAAAGGTTGTAGTTGCTTCTTCGCGCTCAATTTATGGTGAGGGTAAATATCTTTCGCATGCATTGGGTATCGTATATCCAAGTGCACGTAAAGATGAAGATATGCAAGCTGGACGTTTCGAGCCATTGTGTCCTCAGACTGGTGAACCGCTGGTTTTGCTGCCTACTGATGAAGATTCCAAAATTCACCCATCATCAGTTTATGGCATTACAAAGCAAAACCAAGAGCAAATGGTGATGACTGTATGCGCCTCGTTAGGTATCGGCGCGACCGCGCTCCGTTATCAAAATGTATATGGCCCCGGTCAGTCGTTGAGCAATCCCTATACTGGTATTTTGTCCATTTTCTCTACTCGAATCAAGAATGGTAATGGATTGAGTATTTTTGAAGATGGCAAGGAAAGTCGGGATTTTGTATTCATTAGCGATATCGTGGAAGCAACGACGGCAGCCTTGCTCAAAGATGAAGCGAATAATGAAGTGTTCGGTATTGGTGCTGGTGCGGCAACAGATGTATTAACGGTGGCGCATACCCTAGTGCAGCGGTATGGCAAGGATGTTGATATCAAGATTACTGGTGCATATCGTTTGGGCGATATCCGTCATAATTATGCCGATATAGGCAAAGCAAAGCGGTTGTTGGATTTTAGCCCTAAAGTGACTTTTGAAGAAGGTATAAAGTTTTTTACCGCGTGGGTTGAACAGCAAGAAGTACAAAAAGATAGCTATGAAGAAAGTATTGCTGAGATGAAAAAGCGTGGATTATACAAATAAGCATGCGGTACATGGCCAGTTTTTGAAGCTGCCGACTTGTGCGGCAGTAGGTCAATATAATTTATTCTGCGTGTGGTAGTTTAATAATTAGAGGTTAAGGCTCATGAAAAAAAGAATAGGCTTGGTTACAGTACTGTTTAATAGTACTGATGTACTGCCAGGGTTTTTCCAAAGTTTGTCCCTGCAAACTTTGGACGACTACTGGCTATACATAATTGATAACAGCTTGGACAATTTTTCATACAAGGCGGCGCAAGCGGAAATTGAAAAATATTCGTTGAATAATGTAACTCTGATAAAAAATGTTGATAATATCGGAGTGGCAGCAGCTAACAACCAGGGTATCAAACTCGGAATAGAAGCGGGCTGCGAATATATTCTTATTCTGAATAACGATATTGAATTTAATGATGCCAGTCTTTTTCAAAATATGATGTCTATTGCGGAGCGTAACAACGAAATGTTGATTACTCCGAAAATGTATTTTCATGACAATGGATTGATTTGGTGCGCAGGCGGTGAAATCAGTAAGTTACGCGGTACAGTGCGACATTTTGGTGAAATGCAGAAAGACTTACCTGAAAACAGTATTACTGACTACACAGAATATGCGCCGACTTGTTTTATGTTAGTGCACCGGAAAGTATTCGAAAAAATAGGTATGATGGACGAAAAATATTTCGTTTATTATGATGATGTCGATTTCATTTGGAGGGCAAATGAGGCTGGCTATAAATTACTATATTGGGCAGAAGGAAAAATTTTCCATAAGGTTAGTAGTAGTACTGGTGGTGATGATTCCCCATTTAGTATATTCTATAGTAACAGAAATAGACTATATTTTATTAGGAAGAATTATTCTCCAATTTTTAAAATTATTTCTTTGACATACACTTTAACAACTCGATTTATAAAATATATAAAATATTCAAAAACGAATAAAGGTTTAAACTTTAAAAAAGCCATGTTGGCTGGATTGAAAATGCCGATTGATAAGTAATTTCTCTTGTTGTAATGATGTCGAATAAGTATATCGATATAAAAAGTTACCAGTAAAAGATATTTTAGTCATATATATTAATTGGTAATAAAATGTGAAAATGTATGAAAAATAATAAAACTATACTGGTTGTCTGTCCGGATGTTCCATTTCCAGATAATTATGGCGGAGCGCTTGATATGTGGAAGCGTATCGTTTACTTGAAGAGCATGGGATTTTCAATCCATCTGGTCAGCCTGTACCGTGATGAAATGCGTCTGAAGGAATTCGAGAGTTCTGTGCATATCGACATGGTAGATGTACATGTGGCTATTAAATATCGTCCACATTTATCCTTGAAAATGTTTTTTTATCCGGTTGCAATGGCAATTAGGTCGCTGGGCGTACCGGACTTGCATCGACTTAAGAAAAAATTGTTCTCACAGTATGAATATGCGCTAATAGAGAATACTAAAACCATGCTCGCTTTTTCAGATATGCAAAAGTATCTGAATACGGTTTTTAATAAAGTTTACTTACGCATGCAAAATTGCGAGTGGGAATATTATGAGCATATGGCTGGGGCAGAGCCACATCTTCTTAAAAAGTTATTTTTTACAAATGAATCATTAAAGTTTAAGACATTTGAGAAAAATTTATCGCACAATGATTTGGTTGATGGACTGTTGTTCATTTCAGAGCGTGACATGAAGTTCTACGGACCTTCTTCAAAAAAGAATGCCGTTTTGCCCGTATTTCTCGCTCCGACAGAAAAGAAGATAAATTTCGCTACTCGGCAGAATCTGCTTTTATTTATTGGTAATCTCGAATTGGCAGACAATGTATCAGCAGTAGAGAAATTATACGATTATGTGAAAGATTGGTTGATTGAAAATCCCAAGGCAAGGCTAATTATTGCTGGGAAAAATAAGTCTGACCTTAATCCCTTCTCTAACTTTGATTTGGATAATGTTGAGGTTATTTTCAATATTCCACATGCAGAAAAGGAGAAATTGATTGAGTGCGCAAAAGTATTTTGCTCGTTCTCAATGAATCCTGCAGGCGTAAAATTGAAAACACTTGAAGGTGCTGCCGCAGGTCTGCCTATTTTGGCAAATAACAATGCTTGTGATGGGTCCGGCCTGGAAAATGTTGTAATGAACATTGACACACAAGAAAGATCTGCAATTTATAATCAGCTAGATATGATGATGAACGATATATCCATATTTAAAAATATGTCTGCGTCGGTTTCACTGGCCTATCGGCATTTAATGAATGATGCCGCATTGGCACACTCAGAAATATTTCCATAATGATTAAGCTGATAGCTTTTTTTTTACCGTTAATGATATTGAATACTTTCAATGTCGGAATGATTTTTATTCCATTATTGACTATATTTTTAAATCTTTACTTTGTTTATTGCGTTGCATATAAGTATAAATCAATTCCAAACTTTTTTTACCTGGCGCCAATTATTTCTTTGCTGTTGATTTCAGTTTTCAAATATGTCTTGTTTTTTGAGTCAGATGGTATTGTTGACGCTGCCAAGTTGATCGCTACTGGCATGATGCTGATTTCAATATATTTTATTTTCAAGTATGAGGCGAAAATTTTTGTGCGATGGTATTTTATATCAACAGGATTAATGTTGATATACGGTTTTTATCAATATCTGATCGTTCTTTCCGGAATCTCTCCTGTAAGTGCCGGTGTAAATCTGCCAGTCACTTTATGGAATGAGAATGCTTGGCACATGAGTATTGTTCGAGATGGTCTTGTGCGTGTTCAGTCTTTTGCTTATGAACCAGCTTATTTGGCAATTTTTCTTGGTTTTGCATTGCTTTGTGCGAAAAGTTTTAATTTTCAATCTTCTTGGGTATTCGCCATTACTCTTGGTTTGTTTGCTACTGGTTCCCGCAACACTTATGTTTTTCTGATTGTTTTTTTTGTTTTAATGGCCATAAGAAAATACACAAATACCGCGATGTTGGGATTTGTTTATCTTTTCTCATTCTTGCTGCCTATTTTGTTATTTGTATTTATCGACCTAGAAGCTGGCGATTTTGACGTGTCAGTGCTAGCGCGTGCCCTACCATATAAAGTAATCGCTGAAAATATAACAACCAACCTTGGTGCAACGGCCTTCGGGGTTACTTCATACGTTGAAGCAATTGGACAGAATAACTATCTTTCGCGATTTGGCGATGTAGTAATTTCTGAAAAAGTTGATGTGGATCCTAAAAGTTTTTTGGCATATATTCTTTTACATTTTGGCGTTGTAGGTTTTTTAGCTTTCATTTTCTTCCAGTGGTTACTGTTGAGAAAATCTAAGACCTCGCTGATTTATATGAGTTCATTCAATTTATTATGTTTTAACTCTAATGTTTTATTTTGGCCTGTCTATTGGTGTGTTTATACCTTATCTATATTCATTCAAGATAAAAAATGGCTTATGTTGATTTCTCGGCCATCCAAAGACGCAGGTTCAAATTCAGATAGCTTTGACAATGTAAAATATCAAGAAAATATTTAATGGATACAACCTTGACAAAAAATAGTATCGTCGCAGTCGTTGTACCAACATTAAACGCCGGTGACAATTGGAATACTTGGTTGACTGCACTTGCCTCGCAGTCGTATACAGCCGATTATGTATTGGTTGTTGATTCTTCGTCAATAGATCAAACACCTGCTCTTGCTAAAAAATTAGGTTATGATGTCTTGACCATACAACGCCAAGAATTTAACCATGGCACAACCCGTCAACTTGCGGCTAATCACTTTACAAGTGCTGATATCATTGTATATCTGACTCAGGATGCTTTGCTGGCAGATGCAGATGCATTGAGTAATCTCATCGCAGCTTTTGATGATGTTACTGTTGGGGCTGCCTATGGACGTCAACTGCCGCATATCGATGCAAAACCAATAGGAGCGCATGCACGACTATATAATTATTCCGACAAGTCGGATATTCGCTCATCCAATGACATAGCTCGGCTCGGTTTAAAGGTAGCATTTTTGTCAAATTCATTCTCAGCTTATCGGAAGACTGCACTAATGGCGGTTGGTGGATTTCCAGAGAATAATATTTTTGGAGAAGATGCATATGTTGCGTCGAAAATGATATTAGCCGGGTGGAAGATTTCTTACAGGGCAAATGCGAAAGTTTACCATTCGCATGATTATTCGATAGTTGAAGATTTCAAACGATATTTCGATATCGGTGTATTTCATTCTCGTGAACCTTGGTTACGTTTAGAATTTGGTAGCGCTGAAGGTGAGGGGAAAAAATTTGTTATTTCAGAAATGAAATATTTGTTTAAAACGTCTCCTTGGTTGATACCATCAGCTATGGTAAGAACCCTTGTTAAATACGCAGCTTACAAATTGGGAATGTTTGAAAAAAAAATGCCGGCCTCATTAAAATACAAATTAAGCATGCACAAAAGGTTTTGGCTATAAAATTATAGTATTTAAAACACAAGTTGATAATTACTTTATCAATATTTAGTTTATTTAATTATTTTCGGAATATGGTATGAAAATTGCAATTATTACGGGTATTACTGGACAAGATGGTGCCTATTTAGCCGAGTTATTGTTGGAAAAGGGATACAAAGTTTTTGGCACTTATCGCCGTACAAGTTCTGTTAACTTTTGGCGTATCGAAGAATTAGGCATTGCCAAGCACGAAAATCTAGAATTAGTGGAATACGATCTTACAGATTTGAGTGCCAGCATTCGGTTACTACAGACTACCGGTGCAATCGAAGTCTATAATTTGGCAGCGCAGAGCTTCGTTGGCGTTTCTTTTGACCAACCGGTGACCACTGCAGAGATCACTGGCCTTGGTCCGGTCAATTTGCTGGAAGCTATTCGCATTGTCAATCCGAAAATTCGTTTTTATCAAGCAAGTACATCGGAAATGTTTGGTAAAGTCCAGGCTATTCCACAAATTGAAGATACACCCTTTTATCCACGGAGCCCGTACGGAGTAGCAAAATTGTACGCGCATTGGATGACAATTAATTATCGTGAGTCCTATAATATTTTTGGTGCTAGTGGCATTTTGTTCAATCATGAATCGCCGTTGCGCGGTCGTGAATTCGTCACTCGAAAAATCACCGACAGCATCGCAAAGATCAGCTTGGGACTGCTCGACGTATTAGAACTCGGAAACATGGACGCCAAACGGGATTGGGGATTTGCCAAAGAATACGTGGAAGGCATGTGGCGTATGCTGCAGGCTGATAAGCCTGATACTTATGTACTCGCCACGAACCGTACAGAAACAGTACGTGATTTCGTTACGATGGCCGGCAAGGCTGCCGGTTTCGATCTGGTCTGGAGTGGCGAAGCCGAAAACGAAATAGCAGTTGACAGCAAGAGCGGCAAGACACTTGTACGCGTCAATCCTAAGTTCTATCGTCCTGCCGAAGTTGAATTACTGATCGGTAATCCTGAGAAAGCACGCAAGGAACTGGGTTGGGAGCCTAAAACTACATTGGAGCAGTTGTGCCAGATGATGGTAGAGGCCGATATTCGTCGTAACCAGGCTGGTTTTTCGTTCTGATTATGGCAAAACGGATTCTGATTACCGGCGTGCAAGGATTTACCGGTCGATTTCTTGCGGAAGAAATGGCTGCTGCCGGATATGAAGTGTTCGGTTTGGCGCATATCCAGCAAGCCGATCCGATTCCAGGGGTTATAGCGGTGCATGCCTGCGATTTGGCCGATGCCGATGGGCTGGCCAAGGTGATAGACTTGGTGCGCCCCGATATAGTTGCACATTTGGCGGCGATTGCTTTTGTGGGCCATGGGGATGTCGATGCCATTTACCATACTAATCTGCTTGGTTCTCGCAATTTACTAGAGGCACTGGTTCATGCCGCCAGTCCGGTAAGTGCAGTGCTGCTCGCCAGCAGTGCTAACGTTTATGGCAATTCGACCGGTGGCGTTTTATCTGAAGCGACGCCAGTGGCGCCTGCCAACGATTACGCAGTCAGCAAGTTGAGTATGGAATACATGGCGAACTTGTATCGGCAGCGCCTGCCGTTGACCATAGTGCGGCCATTCAATTACACCGGACGTGGGCAGGCAGAAAGCTTTTTATTACCGAAGATAATTAATCATGTCCGGCGTGGCGCACCGGTAATTGAGCTGGGTAACTTGCACGTCGCACGTGATTTTTCAGATGTTCGTATGGTAGTGCAATATTATCGCCGCCTGCTGGAACTCCCGGCCGCTCGTGGCGAAATCTACAATGTTTGCTCTGGCAGGGCCTACACGCTTGACGAAGTATTGGCTTTGGTCCGCAGTCTGGCTGGCGACACGTTCGAAGTACGCGTCAATCCAGCTTTTGTGCGTGACAATGAAGTTAAAATCTTGCTTGGTGATCGTGCGAAGTTGATAAGAGCTGTCGGACAGGCCCAGGATATTTCTTTGCAGGACACATTGGCCTGGATGTTGAGCGATCCGTCACCCCTGTGATTTAATTTAAACCCGGCATGCCGGGTTTTTTTATGTTTGACGAAAGTACTTGTTGAGCATGCTAGATGGCGACCATGCAGCCGTCATTCGTTCAGTAATGCTTGTAGTTCTGATATTGCGGTCAATAAGTATTCAGTACCAGATCGGAGATGAAGATACTGCGCCTGGTGTTACGCACGCTGGCATTGGCAAAAAGCCGGAACTCGTAAAATGCGGCACCGGCTGGTGCAAGTGGATACCAGTTTAGCGACACGCAAGTATATTTCTCGCTATCACCTTTATTGGTGTAGGGGTGACCACTACAGATTTCCAAGCCATGTGCGTCATAAATAGTCAGATAGATACCGAAAGTGCTTGTATCAGCTGAGAAACCGGCGGATCGGATCCATACGCATCCTTCTATATTTTGGCCAGGCCTGATTGGATAGCGCTTGGTACGTCGGATCTCTTGGCCTGCTTGCGTGGTTTCGATGCATGTGACCGCGTTTCGCTGGGCATGGCCGACAGTACTGGTCTTTGAGGTATCACCCGGCTGGGCCAATAGCGTGGCTGCGAAATTGGGATGGGATGCCAACCACGCTTCCTGTTGCACGCCTGGATTTTTACCGAATGGTATGCGCGCTATGCCATCCTGGCACCGCCAGTTATGTACTACAACTGGGCCAAGGACCGTTTGGTCCACCCAGCATTGAATCTGGATTTTATCAGCATGATAATCGCAATCACTGATGAAAATGCCGCCAAACACCGTATTTGTATTGGAACGAAAAATCTCCTTGCTAATTTTTCCAGCAAACCAGAATTCGCTATGGCTGATACGTACAAGGCAGCCGTTGCCATTGGTGGAGATCCAGTGCTTTGAATAGCTATCCGACTCAATGTGCGAACCGCTATCGACAGTTACTTTACAGGGGGCCTGCAGATCGAACAAGGCATTGAAATATACCAGCGCGCATTGGGTGAAAGACCAGCCACCACTGATACCACTATTGTTTTCGATGATCTTGTCAACATTATTGAACTGACATTGAGCGAAGCTCCAGTTTTCACCCGAGTTTGTTATTCCCTTCAATGGCGTATGGATGACTGTCGTTGTTCTGAAATTTGCACCGTCCGAATTGGTGAATTGACACATATTGAAGTAGATGTTCGAACAGTGGCTACCAAAATATAGCTGTGTTTTGAAGTCTATGAAAGTCACGCCAATAAAATTAATATTGGTAATCGCATTACCAACATTGCTATCAAGCGAAAAACAGGATACGCCTGCCTTCGCTGCCGGGCCGATGATCGTGACATGCTGGATGGTTTTACGACCTTTGGTCGCTGCAGGATTTGACAAGATGAAAGCAAACGTATCCTCACCAGCCGCTGCCGTCATTTTACTGAAGTCCAGCGTACTGCCTCTTCCCTGATGTCCTGAGATGAACACTTTGTTATAGTCCCAGCGAAAGGGCTGGTTGATAACGTTGTGTCCCACTACCCACAATGTGCCGCCACCGGCCGCGACAACTGCGTCGTGAGCTTGCTGGATAGTCGCGTAATCCGACGAATGAATGGTCTTGCTCAATTGAGCGTTGACGCTGGTGACGACGGCACCGGGGCCCACTTGACTGAAACCAATCAGGGTTGAGCCGGCAGAGCGTCTCAGGTCATTGAACAGGACTTCACTTGCAGCACGCGCTTTTTGTTGATCGGCTGCAGCGGCCACAGACGCTGCAGCTTGAGCATCAGCTCCGGACATTGCTGTCAATGCCGGGGCGCTAGCACAAGCGGATAGTGCCACAGTAAACAGGCGGCGACGGGCTGGGGAGGGGTGATCATTCATACGGCCTATTGTACGGCAACGGCGGGTGTGATCGGCTCCACACACGGCTGGAAAGTGCTGAGCCATCAGGTCAACATGCCAAAAAAAAAAGCCGCAGAACTCAATGAATTCTACGGCTTCTCAATGATGGAAAAATTTAATCCTGACAGAGCTTCAATGCATCTTGCCACTGCGGCAAGCCGCAAAAAGTCTCCATCATGCGTTGCGAAGACAGTACCGAATTGACTGGCCGTTTCGCTGGCACTGGATAGTCCTGCGCCAATATCGCTTTCAAGCGCGGCTTCTTGGTGACAGATGCGTGTGCCATGATCGCTTCAGTAAATCCAAACCACGTCGTTTTACCTTGCGCGGTCAGATGGTACAGGCCGGCGCGTTCCTGCCACCATGCCTGCTGGTCAGGTGCCGCCAGGCTTTGTGCCACGATATGCGCGGTGGTGTCGGCGATGGTGCGGCTCCATGTCGGCGCACCGAACTGGTCCGATACGATGCCCAACTCTTCGCGCTCCTGCGCCAGGCGGCGCATGGTCAGCAAGAAATTCTTGCCATGCGTGCTGTAGACCCAGCTGGTACGCAGGATCAGATGCGGAATGCCGGCGGCGGCAATTGCCTGTTCGCCGGCCAGCTTGCTGCTGCCGTACACATTCACCGGGCAGGTCGGATCGGTTTCGACATAGGCGCCGTCCTTGCTGCCGTCGAAAACATAGTCGGTGCTGTAATGAATCAGCGCCGCGCCCAGTTTTTTGGCTTCTTCGGCCATCACGCCTGGCGCTTCACCGTTGACGCGCATGGCCAGCTCGGGCTCGCTCTCGGCCCTGTCGACCGCCGTGTAGGCGGCCGGATTGACGATCAGCGTCGGTTTGACGCGGCGGATCACGTCGCGCACCTGGTCCAGATCAGCCAGGTCCATCTGGCTGCGGTCCACCGCAATAATCTCCCCCAGACCCTGCAGGCTGCGTTCGAGTTCGTAGCCGACCTGGCCGGTTTTTCCTGTGATTAAGATGCGGCTCATGAGGTGAATATATTCCAGTTGGGCAGATTGCTCGGTAACGGTCAGGCGAAGACGTCGGCGTTGGCCAGCAGCGTGCCCACCTTGTCTTTGCCGGACAGCAGCGGTTCGTCTTCCAGCGGCCACTCGATGCCGATCGCCGGGTCGTTCCACAGGATGCTGCGCTCGAACTCCGGTGCCCAGTAATCGGTCGTCTTGTAAAGGAATTCTGCGTGGTCGCTGGTTACCACGAAGCCGTGGGCAAAGCCTTCCGGCACCCACAGCTGGCGTTTGTTGGCAGCCGACAAGGTGACACCCACCCAGTGGCCGAATGTTGGCGAGCTTTTGCGCAGGTCGACCGCGACGTCGAAGACCTCACCGGCGGTCACACGCACCAGTTTGCCCTGTGCCTGCTGGATCTGGTAGTGCAGGCCGCGCAACACGCCTTTGGCCGATTTGGAGTGGTTGTCCTGCACGAAGTCGCGCGTGACGCCGGTCAGTTCGGCAAAACGCTTCTGGTTAAAACTTTCGTAAAAGAATCCGCGATCATCGCCGAATACGGTTGGCTCGATGATCAGGACGTCAGGAATGGCGGTAGTTTGAATTTGCATGGTAGGAATAAGCCGTTCAGGCCTTAGTATATTTTTTCTTCAAGGAGACGCAGCAGGTATTGACCATAAGCGTTTTTCTTCAGTGGCTGGGCCAGCTGTTCCAGCTTGGCAGCATCGATATAGCCTTTACGATAGGCGATTTCTTCCGGGCACGCCACTTTCAGGCCCTGGCGATTCTCAATGGTGGCGATGAATTGTCCCGCTTCCAGCAATGACTCGTGTGTGCCGGTATCCAGCCAAGCCATGCCACGGCCCATCAGTTCAACGTTCAGCTCGCCGCGCTCCAAGTAGATCCGGTTGACGTCGGTGATCTCCAGTTCGCCGCGTGGCGACGGCGCGATGCCGGCGGCAATGTCGCATACTTGATTATCATAGAAATACAGGCCGGTGACGGCATAGTTCGACTTGGGCTGTGCCGGTTTTTCCTCAATGCTGACAGCACGGCGCTGCTCGTCGAAGTCGACCACACCATAACGCTCTGGGTCGTGTACATGATAGGCAAACACGGTTGAGCCGCTGGTGCGTGCTGACGCTTCGCGCAGTTGGGATTCGAAGTCATGGCCATAATAAATATTGTCGCCGAGGATCAGCGCCGATGGCGCATCGCCGACAAATTCCTTGCCAATGATGAAGGCCTGGGCCAGGCCATCCGGTGTTGGCTGCACGGCGTAGGTCAGATTGATGCCCCACTGGCTGCCGTCGCCTAGCAATTCTTGGAAGCGTGGCGTATCTTGCGGCGTCGAAATAATCAGGATGTCGCGCATGCCGGCCAACATCAGTGTGGTCAGCGGATAATAAATCATCGGCTTGTCGTACACCGGCAGCAACTGCTTCGATACGGCCATGGTGACCGGATACAGGCGCGTGCCGGAGCCGCCGGCCAGGATAATGCCCTTGCGTTCGATAGGAGTGCTCATCAGACTACATCCTTTGCCGCGTCGCGTGCCGCGTAATTCGTTTCCACCCATTTCAGGTAGTCGCCCGATTGCACGTCGCGTACCCAGGCCTGGTTCTCAAGGTACCACTGCACCGTCTTGCGGATGCCGGTCTGGAACGTTTCGGCAGGCTTCCAGCCCAGTTCGCGTTCGATCTTGCGTGCATCGATGGCGTAGCGTCGGTCGTGGCCAGGACGATCCTGTACATAGGTGATCTGTTCGCGATAGCTGCCAGATGCTCTCGGATCGAGCGTGTCGAGAATGTCGCACAGCGTGTGCACGACTTCCAGGTTGGCCATCTCATTCCAGCCGCCTACGTTGTACACCTCGCCCAGGCGGCCTGCTTCCAGTACGCGCCGAATTGCCGAGCAGTGGTCGCCCACGTACAGCCAGTCGCGCACCTGCATGCCGTCCCCGTAGATTGGCAGTGGCTTGCCCGCGCGGGCATTGCTGATAATCAGAGGAATCAGTTTTTCCGGGAAATGGAAAGAGCCGTAGTTATTCGAGCAGTTCGTAGTGAGTGTCGGCATGCCATATGTGTGGAAGTAGGCGCGCACCAGGTGGTCGGAGGCCGCTTTCGATGCCGAGTAAGGGCTGTTCGGTGCATAGGGCGTCGTTTCGGTGAAAGGCGGATCCTGTGGTCCCAGCGTGCCATACACTTCGTCGGTCGAAACGTGCAGAAAACGGAAAGCGTCCTTTGCCTCGCCGGTCAGGCCGGACCAGTAGGCGCGTGACGCTTCGAGCAGGCTGAAGGTACCGTTGACGTTGGTCGAAATGAATTCGCCCGGGCTGTGGATCGAGCGGTCGACGTGGCTTTCAGCTGCAAAGTGCACCACCGCGCGCGGCTGGTGTTCCGCCAGCAGGCGCGAGACCAAGGCCGTGTCGCCGATATCGCCGCGCACGAAGATATGGCGTGGATCGTGTTCCAGGCTGGCCAGGTTGCTGAGATTGCCAGCGTAGGTCAGCTTGTCAAGAGTAATGACGGGCTCATCGTTGAGTGCCAGCCAATCGCGAACAAAGTTGGAACCGATAAAACCGGCGCCGCCAGTAACTAAAATCATGCTGTTATCCTTTTCTTACTTGAGCATATTAATAATGTATTCACATTTCAACATTCCGGAAAACATGAATACAAGAAGTTTATGGAAAGCTATTTCTGGATCGTGACCGGAACGACCTGTTCGGTCAGTACGCGCCATCTTTCTTGAAAATGACCTTGACCGTTTTGAGCAGAATGACAATGTCATTGAACAGCGACCAATTCTTGACGTACCAGGCATCAAGATAAACGCGCGTATCATAACTGACATCGTTCCGGCCACTGACTTGCCACAGGCCCGTCACGCCGGGTTTGGCTTCCAGGTAGAAGTCGACCTGGTTGCCGTAGCGTTCGAGCTCGGCGTCGACGACCGGACGCGGGCCGACCAGGCTCATCTCGCCCTTCAGCACGTTCCACAGCTGGGGCAGTTCATCGAGACTGGTCTTGCGCAGGAAATGGCCGATCGAGGTAATGCGCGGATCGTTTTTTAGCTTGAAATCGCGGTCCCATTCGGCACGGGCTTGCGGATCACGCTCGAGCAGTTCCTTCAGCAGCACGTCGGCATTGACTGCCATGGTACGGAACTTGTAGCACAGGAAATGTTTTCCGTTCTGGCCCACGCGCCGGTGGCCGAAGAAGATGGGGCGGCCCGATGCCAGCACTTTCGCGGCGATCCACAGCAAGATCGGCGAACCGACGATAAGTACAGCAATCGCTGTAGTCAGATCGAAACAGCGCTTGATCAGCTGCAGGCCGGGGCGCGCCAAGTTGTTGCGCATGGTCAGCAGCAGTACTTCGTGCGTGAAGAAATGGTTCACTTCCATGCCGTACAGCGGCAAGCCACGCACGGCCGGCACTACCTGCATGTTGGCAACGCGGCGGCTAACCTGCTGGATCATGCCCTGATACGCATCGATGCCGCCCTGTTCCAGCGCCACCACCGCATGCGGATCACCGAGCATTTTCAGCGTCTGTTCCGGGTCAGTTCCCAGTGAAATGCAGGGAACGGACTGCTTGCGGCGGTTCAGATAGTTGTTTTCAAAGCGCTCCCGGCCTTCGGGGATCAGGAAAGCGATCAGGCGATAGCCCATCAGGGCCTCTTCATCAAAGGCGCGTGCGGTTTGCAAGGCGTTTTCGCCCCAGCCGATGATGACCATCGGGCGCAGCCAGCCGCCGGCCTTCAACAACAGATACTTGACCAGGCCACGCAGCAGCAGCACGAAACACGGCACCAGCAGCCAGGTTACCAGCAGTGCTTCGCGGGAGGACTCGCGCTTGCCCAGGAACAGCAGGGCGGCATCGATCAGGCCCATGGTCACAACAATTTTCAGCACTTCCCGGATTTCATTGGAGTATGGTCGGCGCTTGGCATGATGCCCCTTCAATTTGAACAGGGCCAGCGTGATCAGCGACAGCAGGAAAAAGCTGAGCAGGCGGGAACTGTCAAGGCCCCAGCTATTCAAATCGCTTGTATCAAGTGTCAGCATGCCTGCCAGCCACAGCGCACAGAACATGGCGAGGGCGTCAGCAATGGTCAGGAAATATTTTTCCGCCACTGCGCTGCAATACCATTTGACATCTTGTACAAAAATTTCTTCGATAGGTTTCATGATGACTTGCTGAACCTTATAAACTTCAATATGAGTTGTTGCGGGATAAGGGGTTTCCTATCCTGCAAAATTGCTTGATCAAACCCGGCCGTAACGATCTTCGAAGCGCACGATGTCGTCTTCGCCCAGATAGCTGCCCGACTGGATTTCAATCAGTTCCAGCGGTACCTTGCCAGGGTTGGCCAGCGAGTGCACTACGCCTAGCGGAATATAGGTCGACTGGTTCTCCGTCAGCAGGTATTCCTTGTCGCCGTTGGTGATCTGGGCCGTGCCCGAGACGACGATCCAATGCTCGGCGCGGTGGTGGTGCATCTGCAGCGACAGCTTGGCGCCCGGCTTGACCGTGATGCGCTTGACCTGGAAGCGCTCGCCATTGCCAATCGAGTCGTACGAGCCCCATGGACGGAACACTTCACGGTGCATGGTCGCTTCGGAGCGATCCTGCTTGACGAGCTGCGCCACCAGAGTCTTGGTATGCTGTGCTTGCGACGCATCCATGACCAGCACTGCATCGGCCGTTTCCACGATGACGGTATTGCGCATGCCGATGGCGGTGACCAGGCGGTTGTTGCTGTGCACCAGGCAATCGCCGCAATCTTGCAGCAATACATCACCATGGGCGCTATTGTTATCGGCATCCTTTTTCGCGACATCGAATACGGCGGCCCACGAGCCGATATCATTCCAGCCAGCATCAAGGGTGACGGTCGCGGCATCCGCAGTACGTTCCATGACGGCATAGTCGACCGCGATGTCAGGGCTGGCGGCGTAGGCGTCGTGATCGAGGCGAATGAAGTCGAGATCGGTTTTCGCTTTGGCGACCGCTTCGCGGCAGGCTGCCACGACGGCAGGCTGGTAGCGTTCAAGTTCTTCCAGATAACGGCTGGCGCGGAAGAGGAACATGCCGCTGTTCCAGAAATAATCACCACTTGCGATGTATTGCTCGGCCAAGGCCAGGGCCGGCTTTTCAACGAACTCGACAATGCGCTGCGCCTTCCCCGCTTCCTTGCCTTCGGCACGGATATAGCCATAGCCCGTCTCCGGACTGCTTGGCGTAATGCCGAAGGTGAGCAACTTGCCTTGCTCGGCTGCTTCGCGCGCCAGGCTGATCGCTTGGTGGAATGCCGGTGCATCCAGAATCACATGGTCTGAAGGCAGTACCAGCAAAATCGGGTCATTGCCGTCTTCCATGGCTTGCAAGGCGGCCGTGGCGATGGCAGGGGCGGTATTGCGGCGCATGGGTTCGAGCACCATGCGGGCATTGCCCATGCCGATTTCGCGCAGCTGTTCGGCGACGATAAAACGCGACGATTCATTGCAGACCAGCAAAGCTGGCCCCAAGCTGCCAATACCATTGAGGCGCTGTAACGTTTGCTGCAACATGCTGGTTTCACCAGACAAACGCAAAAATTGCTTGGGGAATGCTTCGCGTGAAAGTGGCCAAAGACGTGTACCAGAACCACCACAAAGAACGACTGGAACGAGGGAATGATTCATCTATGCATCAATTCAAAATTTAAAACAACTTTATCGGATAGGCTCGGGTTTTCAATTTATTTAAAAAATATATTTCTAAAATTATAAAAAAGATGTGCCGAAAGATTTATTCCTGAGTATTTCTAAAGGCCAGAACTTTAATAAATCCTGGAGAGCGCTGGTAATTCTGGTGGCATTATTTGCTTCGCCGCTGTTGAATACCAGAAATTCCCGTGGCTACTAGCTATATTGTCATTTGAGAAGTAATTTTTTCTCAGATTGACATTGTTTCGACCAAAAAAGCAACAAACACGCCTGCCGCACTGATGCTGAGGAGCAGTACGGCGCCCGCCGCACAGTCCTTGGCAATTTTGATACTGGGGTGTAGCGCCGGATGCAGATGGTCAATCAGATGTTCCAGCGCCGTGTTGAACAGCTCCGCCGCCAGCACCATGCCACAGTTCATCAGGAGCAATGCCCACCATATGAAAGTTGGCTTGCTGTAGATGAGCACCGCTACCACGGTCAGCGCCGCAAGGCACTGCAGGCGGAAGCTCGATTCCAGACAAACAGCTGCATGAATGCCTTGCAGGGCAAAAACCATGCGTTTGTGAAATGGCTGATTCTTCATTGGGAAGAACGCGCTTGAGCTAGATGTATGGCGTGCATGACTACGAATTTTTTATTGCAAAGTGAACATTGCCTGTACTGGGTAGCGCTGTTCCAGCATTTTTCGGAAGCGCATGCTACCAGCCTAGTTACTACGCTACTGCGTGCAGAAAAATAAAAAGCCCGTTTCATTATGAAAGGGGCTCTTTGAAGAGTAAGTCACCATGATGATGTCGAACTCTCGCTACATCAGGCCCATCGCCATCGGCTAGATTTCACCTCTTGCGGGGCCTGCATGTCGCTGCCTTGGCAGCAACCGATTAACGGTGGGTCGTAGCAGCGTGGTGGGTGGTGGTCGAATCCGAGCTTGCTGCGCCGGCAACAACAGCAACGGCTGCGCCGATAGCGATCAGGGCGCTGGTGCTCAGGCCAGCAACGGTGCCGCCGGCAGCTGCGCCGGTTGCGCCAGCTGCAGGAGCTGCTGCTGGTGGTACTGGAGCGCCGCCAACTGGAGCGGTGGTTTGAGCAAACGCTTGTGTCGAAGCGAACAGGATTGCCGAAGCGATCAGAATTTTTTTCATGGGAGTATCCTTTTTTGGTTTAACAGGGGAAAAACGCTATAAATTATGAAACTAAGGTACGCGATTGTAGCAACATTCGGCGTGTTAGTCTGCATGCACGCTTGGTGATGGAAACTTCAGAGGCAATCCACACCAATACTAAAGCATTTTCCAGCGTTTTCTATAGAGTGTTGTGTCAAGTTAACAAATATGACGGAGCTTATTTGTAACACTTGGCCACTAGTGCGGTTTGCCAACTACTCCCCATCCCGCGTAAAATGCAGGCATCGCGGGTGTAGCTCAATGGTAGAGCAGAAGCTTCCCAAGCTTACGACGAGGGTTCGATTCCCTTCACCCGCTCCATTTTCGCTGCCGTGCGACAGTCGCGTGGCGCAGCTACTTTTCTTTCATTCCCATGTCTTCTGATACCCCAGCAAACGGCCCGGCGCGGCCGATGATGTACGATCCGACCGAACACCGCATCCGCAGTTTCGTCACGCGCGCGGGCCGCCTGTCGGTGGCGCAGGCGCGCGCGCTTGAAACGCTGGGACCGCAGTTTTTGCTGCCGTTCGCCAAGGACGCGCTGGACTTTGAACAGGTATTCGGCCGCCAGGCGCCGGTGATCCTGGAAATCGGCTTCGGCATGGGCGCGACCACCGCGCATATCGCCAAGGCCATGCCGGACAAGGATTTTATCGGCGTCGAAGTGCATACGCCGGGCGTGGGCAGCTTGCTCAAGCTGATTGGCGAAGAGTCGCTGACGAACCTGCGCCTGTTGCAGCACGATGCGGTGGAAGTGCTGACGCACATGATTCCCGCCAATTCGCTGGCCGGCATCCATGTATTCTTTCCCGATCCATGGCACAAGGCGCGCCATAACAAGCGCCGCCTGATCCAGTCGCCATTCGTGCAGCAGCTGACCGAGCGCCTGGCGCCGGGCGGCTATCTGCATTGCGCCACCGACTGGGAAGACTATGCCGTGCAGATGCTGGAAGTACTCAGTGCCGAACCGCAGCTGCAGAATAGCGCCGAAGGCTACGCGCCGCAGCCGGCCTACCGTCCGCTGACCAAGTTTGAAAACCGCGGCATCAAACTTGGCCATGGCGTGTGGGACCTGGTCTTCATCAAGAAATAAACCGGTGCACGGGAGCGGGCTCGCTGGTCAAGCCTGCACAATTGCGCTAAGCTTGACTTTTTAGCATTGAATGAGATTATGGCCAAGAAGATTCTCGTGACCGGCGCCTCCGGTTTCATCGGTTCGCATACCTGCGTCGAGTTGCTGGCGGCAGGGTTTGAGGTGGTTGCCGTGGATAACCTGTGCAACAGCGCGCGCGAGGCGATGCGCCGCGTCGAGCGCATTGCCGGCAAGAGCGTGCCGTTTTATGAAGCCGACGTGCGCGACCGTGCCGCCATGGCTGCCGTGCTGCAAGAGCACGCCATCGATGCGGTGATCCATTTCGCGGGCCTCAAGGCCGTGGGCGAATCGGTGGCCAAGCCATTGATGTACATGGATAACAATGTCAGCGGCACCGTGGCGCTGCTCGAGGTGCTGGCCGAGGCGAACGTGAAACGCTTTGTGTTCAGCTCGTCCGCTACCGTGTATGGCGATCCGGAAGCGCTGCCTATCCTGGAAACGTCGCGCCTGTCGGTGACCAATCCGTATGGCCGCTCCAAGTTGATGGTCGAAGAGATCCTTGGCGACCTGGTGCATGCCGATACGCAGTGGCAGGTCGGCGTGCTGCGCTACTTCAACCCGGTGGGCGCGCATGCCAGCGGCCTGATCGGTGAAGACCCGTCCGGAATTCCGAACAACCTGATGCCATTCATCGCGCAAGTGGCCGTCGGCCGCCGCGACAAGCTGTCGGTCTTCGGCGATGATTACGCGACGCCCGATGGTACCGGCGTGCGCGACTACATCCACGTGGTCGACCTGGCGCTGGGGCATGTGGCGGCGCTGAACCGGCTGTTTTCCCTTGAGGGCGGCTTTACCGTCAACCTTGGCACGGGCCACGGCTACAGCGTGCTCGATACCGTGCGCGCGTTCGAGGCGGCCAGCGGCCGTCCGGTGCCATACCAGATCGTGCCGCGCCGCCCCGGCGATATCGCCAGCTGCTATGCGTCGGCCGATCAGGCGCGCGAACTGCTGGGCTGGAAGGCGCAAAAGAACATCGATGACATGTGTGCGGATCACTGGCGCTGGCAGCACCAGAATCCGCAAGGCTATGCTGCCTAGTTCTGGCACAGTTCCAAGGCATCCTGCCAGTTCGGCAAGCCGCAGAAAGTATCGATCAGTTTCTGCGACGAGAGTACCGAATTGACAGGGCGCTGTGCCGGTACCGGGTATTGCGAGGCAAGTATCGGCGTCAGTTGCGGCTTTTTCGTCACCGATGCATGCGCCATGATCGCTTCGGCAAAACCAAACCAGGTGGTTTTTCCTTGCGCCGTCAGATGGTACAGCCCTGAGTGCTGTTCCCACCAGGCTTGCTGGTCGGCGGCTGCCAGGCTTTGCGCGACGATATGCGCGGTGGTGTCGGCAATCGTGCGGCTCCAGGTCGGTGCGCCGAACTGATCTGACACGATGTTCAGCGCATCGCGCTCCTGGGCCAGGCGGCGCATGGTCAGCAGAAAGTTCTTTCCGTGCGTGCTGTAGACCCAGCTGGTGCGCAGGATCAGATGTTTGGCGCCCGAGGCCAGAATCGCTTGCTCACCCGCCAGCTTGCTGCTGCCATACACATTCACCGGGCAGGTAGGATCCGTTTCCACATAAGCACCTTCCTTACTCCCGTCGAATACGTAATCGGTGCTGTAGTGGATCAGCGTCGCGTCCAGCTTTTTGGCTTCTTCCGCCATCACGCCAGGGGCTTCGCCATTGATGCGCTGCGCCAGTTCCGGCTCGCGTTCCGCCTGATCGACTGCGGTATAGGCGGCAGGGTTGACGATCAGCGTTGGCTTGACACTGCGAATGACGTCACGCACCTGCTGCAGATTGCTCAGATCCATCTGGCTGCGGTCTACTGCGATGACTTCGCCCAGGCCCTGCAGGCTGCGCTCAAGTTCGTAGCCGACCTGGCCAGTTTTTCCAGTGATTAAAATACGCCTCATGAATATTCCTGTTGATTTCGTTGTCGATAGTATGCCTGAAGGTGGCCAGAGCGAGTAATAGCGCTTGTCAGTTCTGAGTGCATAGCGGTACTGCTTCAGCATAAAAAATCCCGCTGCACATCACTGTGCAGCGGG
Source organism: Janthinobacterium sp. (assembly GCF_031995485.1). Lineage (NCBI taxonomy): Bacteria > Pseudomonadati > Pseudomonadota > Betaproteobacteria > Burkholderiales > Oxalobacteraceae > Janthinobacterium > Janthinobacterium sp. Next base: position 217,960 of record NZ_DAMAGB010000003.1, on the reverse strand, counting down.
ATTTTTTTTATCGCTTGGTGAGCGGAGTATTATGGGTACAGACCGCGCACCTCACGCGCCTGCAGCACGCGCGTGCAGGCCAGGATAAAGGTGGCGGTACGCATCGACACCTTTTTCTCCTGCGACACTTGCCAGACCGCGTCGAACGCTTCGCGCATGATGCGCGTCAGGCGGCTGTTGATTTCTTCTTCGGTCCAGAAGAAGCTCGAGAAGTTTTGCGACCACTCGAAGTAGCTGACGGTCACGCCGCCGGCGTTGGCCAGCACGTCCGGCACGATCAAGACGCCCTTGTCGTTCAGGATGTCGTCGGCGGCCGGCATGGTCGGGCCGTTGGCGCCTTCCAGGATGATTTTCGCCTTGATAATGTGTGCGCGCTCGGCGGTGATCTGTTGTTCCAGCGCGGCCGGGATCAGGATGTCGCAGTCGATGCCCCAGAAGTCGTCGCGCGGCACGAACGCTTCGGCGCCCGGGAAGCCTTCGACGCTGCCCGCTTCGGCCACGTGGGCCAGCAGTTGCGGGATGTCCAGGCCGCCGCTGTGCACGACGGTGGTCTTGTGGTCCTGCACCGCAACGATCTTCGAACCCGCTTCGGCAAACATGCGCGCGGCCACGCCGCCGACGTTGCCGAAACCTTGCACGATAACCTTCGCGCCTTCGATCGGCACGCCGATGCGGGCGGCGGCATCGCAGCCGATCACGTACACGCCGCGGCCGGTCGCGTCGCGGCGGCCCAGGCTGCCGCCGAGCGAGATCGGCTTGCCGGTCACCACGCCGGTCGACATATTGCCGTTGAGCATGGAGTAGCTGTCCATCATCCACGCCATCACCTGTTCATTGGTGTTGACGTCCGGCGCCGGGATATCCTTGTTCGGTCCGATGATCATGCTGATTTCGCTGGTGTAGCGGCGGGTCAGGCGCTGCAGCTCGTTGCGCGACAGGGTCTTCGGGTCGACCCGGATGCCGCCCTTGGCGCCGCCGTAGGGCACGTTGACGGCCGCGTTCTTGACCGTCATCCAGGCCGACAGCGCCATCACTTCGGACAGGGTCACGTCCTGGTGGAAGCGCACGCCGCCCTTGCCGGGGCCGCGCGACATATTGTGCTGCACGCGGTAGCCTTCGTAGTGGGCGATGCTGCCGTCATCGCGCTCGATCGGCACGTCGACCGTCAGGATGCGCTTCGGGCGCTTCAGCGTTTCCACCCAGCGCGACAGGCTGCCCAGGTAAGGCGTGACGCGCTCGATCTGTTCGAGGTAGACGCCCCATGGGCCGAGATCTTCGGGGTTGAGGTAGGAAGGCAGTGCGTGCTTGCTGGTCATGCTTGATAAGCTCCTGGACAATACGAATACGTGAGAGGCGCAGCCGAATGCAGCTGCGCGCAGCGGAACCGCATCGTAGGCGATGGCCGCATGCCCCGGCCAATGCTTTGTATGCATCCGGTTATGCATTTATTGCATAGATAGATTTGACCATTTCCGGCGCTGGTGCATACGTTTTGAACAGCGGGCCGGAGACGCGGGCCTGAGAAAATGCCGATGGCGGCGTTGCAGCTCCTCGCCGTACATGCGTACTGTCTTCGTCGCTGCGCCTTGCCCTCGACATTTTTCAGGCCCGCTTGGCCCGGGGAGCCTGGGTTGGCGACTTGGGTGATGACCGATTTTGTTGGTCTGCTTATGAAGCAGGAAAACTCGCTGCAAGGGGAATTCAGCAGGCTGCAGGGGACCTGCGCCGGCGGCCGCTGCGCGCCGCGCTTTCCTGCTGCTGCACCAGGTATTGCCACAGGCTTTCGACGATCGCCTTGCCGGGACGCTGGCCGTTCGGCCGCTCGCGGTACAGGCGGATTTCCAGTTCGATTTCCCAGCCGGGGGCGCCACCGTCGGCGCGCGCCAGGTGCTTGTATTTCACGTCGCGCAGCACCGCCGATTCGGGCAGGAACGCGATGCCGCGCCCTTCGAGCGCCATCATTTTGAGGCCTTCGGCCATGTCGGTTTCGTAGCAGGTGTCGAGGTACAAGGGCGTCTTCGCGTCGGCCATCAGCAGTTCGACCATCCGCCCCAGGTAGGCGTTGCTGGTGTACGAGAGGAAGGGCACCGGATCTTTCGCGCTGCCGGGCAGCACAAAGTCGGGGATCTTGTCGGCCCCGCAGCGGGCGTAGGCGCGCACGGTTTCGCGGCCCATCACCAGCATGTCGTAGCGGCCCGGATCGAGCTGCACCGGTTGGCGCGGATGGTGATAGCACAGCAGCAGGTCGCAGCCGCCGTCGACCAGCTGCAGCACCGCGTCATGCACGTTGAGCGCCATCAGGCGGCTGTTGATCGGTGCGAAACCCTGTTCCAGGACGGTGAGCCACTTCGGCATGAAGGTCAGCGACAGGGTATGCGGCACGGCGAAGTCGACGCTGGTCTGGGTGGCGGCGCGCTTGCCGCGCAGCAGGGCGCGCACGCCATTGATCTGGCCCAGCATTTCCAGCGCCTGCTCGTAGAACACGGCGCCGGCCGGCGTCAGGCGCGTGGGATACGAGGTGCGGTCGACCAGGTCGATGCCGAGCCAGTTTTCCAGCGACTGGATGCGCCGCGAAAAGGCCGGCTGGGTAACGTGGCGCAGGGCCGCGGAACGGCTGAAATTATGCGTTTCAGCGAGCGAAATGAAGTCTTCCAGCCATTTGGTTTCCATCGCAGGATGGTACCGTTTTTCATCATGAATGCATAGCGCACCAAGGTTTGCCAGGCCTGCATCCGGGGCTACCGGTACAGCGATGCGGGCAAGCCGAAGAAAGACGGCGGACCGAGGCTCGTGCCGTCGAGCGACGCGCCGGTATCGAGCGCCTGGCTGGTGGCCGACAGCAGCGAACTGCGGTCGGCCAGGTTTTGCATCAGCGCGCGCGGGCCGTTGTGGAAGGTGTGCTGGGCGATATCGACTGCGACGACAAAAATCGGTTCGCAACGCATGGGAAACTCGACCCACTCGCCACTGTCGTCCTGTGCGCGAAAGGTGTCGGGCAAGCTCATGTTTTCGGCGCCGGGAATATGCGACGCCAGCACCAGGCCGAACGCTTCCGGAATCACGTCGGCCAGGCGGCGCACGGTGACCGCATCGCGCACCAGCGTGCCGATTTTTTCTTCGGCAATGTCGTTGGCGGCCGTGGCTTGCTGCGCGCCCAGGATTTGCACCGCCTGGTAGATCAGGCCGGGCGATAACTCTTCCATCAGATCATCTCCAGGATCATGGCAACGATTTCATCGCCGTAGGACGCCAGCTTTTTCTCGCCGACGCCGCTCACGCCGCGCATCTGTTCGAGCGAAGTGGGCTTGGCCTTGGCGATTTCGCGCAGGGTCGCGTCGACAAAGATCACGTAGGCCGGCACGTTGTGGGTGCGCGCCGTCTCCACGCGCCACCAGCGCAGCTTGTCGAAGATCGCCTGTTCGCTGGCCGACAGGTCCATCTCGACATAGCCCTTGGCGACACTGGTGCTGCGCTTGCTGGTTTTGACCGGTTTCTGGTACTGGCGCAGCTGCACTTTCTGGCCGCCCTTGAGCACCGGGCGCGAGGCGTCGGTCAGCTTCAGCGAGCTGTATTGTTCATGGTCGACCGCCACCAGGCCCAGCGCGATGGCCTGGCGCAGAATCGCCTTCCACTCCGCTTCGCCCAGGTCCGCGCCGATGCCGAACACGGATAACGAATCGTGGTGCCAGGTCTTGATGCGTTCGGACTCGACGCCGCGCAGCACGTCGATCACGTGGCCGCCGGCAAAGCGCTGGTCGACGCGGTAGATGGCCGACAGCAGCTTTTGCACCGGCACCGTGCCATCGAACGAGACCGGCGGCACCAGGCAGGTGTCGCAGTTGCCACACGGCGAAGCCGGTTCGCCGAAGTATTCGAGCAGGCGCATGCGGCGGCAGCTCAGGGTTTCGCACAGGCCCAGCATGGCGTCGAGTTTCACGCCCAGCACGCGCTTGAAGGTTTCGTCGGCTTCCGACTCGTCGATCATGCGCCGCTGCAGCACCACGTCCTGCAGGCCATACGCCATCCAGGCGTTGGCGGCCATGCCGTCGCGGCCCGCGCGCCCGGTTTCCTGGTAATAGCCCTCGATGCTTTTCGGCAGGTCGAGGTGGGCCACGAAGCGCACGTCGGGCTTGTCGATGCCCATGCCGAAGGCGATGGTGGCGACCATCACGATGTTTTCCTCGCGCAGGAAACGCGCCTGGTTGGCGCTGCGTTTGGCATATTCCATGCCGGCGTGATACGGCAGCGCGCGGATGCCGCTCTGGTTCAGGAACTCCGCCGTCTCTTCCACTTTTTTGCGCGACAGGCAGTAGACGATGCCGCAGTCGCCCGCGTGCTCGGTGGTGATGAAGTCGAGCAGCTGCTTGCGGCCATTGGCCTTTTCGACGATCTGGTAGCGGATGTTCGGGCGGTCGAACGAGGAGACGAACTGGCGCGCATCATCTAACTGCAGGCGCAGCGCGATTTCGGCGCGCGTCTGCGGGTCGGCCGTGGCGGTCAATGCAATGCGCGGCACGTCCGGGAACTGCTCGTGCAGCACCGACAGCTTGATGTATTCGGGACGGAAGTCATGGCCCCACTGGGCCACGCAGTGCGCTTCGTCGATCGCGAACAGGGCGATCTTCGAGGCCTGGAACAGGTCCAGGCAGCGCTGCGTCATCAGGCGCTCGGGCGCCACGTAGACCAGGTCGATCTGGCCGGTGCGCACCAGGCGCTCGATGCGGCTCGCTTCTTCGTAGGTCTGGGTGGAGTTCAGAAAGGCGGCGCGCACGCCGACCTCGGCCAGCGCATCGACCTGGTCCTGCATCAGCGCGATCAGCGGCGAGATGACCACGCCCACGCCATCGCGCAGCAGCGCGGGAATCTGGTAGCACAGCGACTTGCCGCCGCCGGTGGGCATCAGCACCAGGGCGTCACCGCCGTGGCTGACATGGTCGACGATATCGGCTTGCTGGCCGCGGAAGGCCGGGTAGCCGAAGACGGTTTGCAGCGTCTGCAGGGCTTGCGCGTTGAGGTCTTGATTCATGGTGCCTTATTCTGCCCAGACAACCCAGCCGTAATGGGCGCTGGCGATCACCAGCACGCCAAATACGATACGGTACCAGGCAAAGAATGTGAAGTCGTGCGAACTGATGTAGCGCAGCAGCCAGCGCACGCACAAGAAGGCGGAGACAAACGCGGCCAGGGTGCCCAATGTGAACAGCGGCAGGTCGGTGGCCGACAGGATGTCGCGCGCCTTGTACAGCGAGTAGAAGGTGGCGGCCAGCAGGGTCGGGATGGCCAGGAAGAACGAGAATTCGGTGGCCGTCTTGCGCGACAGGCCCAGCAGCATGCCGCCGATAATCGTCGAACCCGAGCGGCTGGTGCCGGGAATCAGGGCGAACGCCTGCGCGCAGCCCACTTTCAGCGCGTCGAGCGCGGTCATGTCGTCGACCGAATTGACGCGCACGGTGACCGGGTTGAGGCGCGCGCGGCGCTCGACCAGCAAAATGATCACGCCGCCAATGATAAAGGCCAGTGCCACCGGTACCGGCTTGAACAGCGCGTGCTTGATCATCTTGCCGATCGCCAGCCCGATAATGGCCAGCGGCAGAAAGGCGATCGCCACGTTCAGCACGAACTTGCGCGACTTGGCCTGGGTGCCGAAGGTCGACAGCACCGAGGCGATGCGCGCGCGGTATTCCCAGCACACGGCCAGGATGGCGCCGGCCTGGATTGCGATCTCGAACACATCCATCACATCTTTCGACACATCGTTGGTGAAGTCGAGCAGGCTGCCCGCAAGAATCAGATGGCCGGTGGAAGAAATCGGCAGGAATTCGGTAAAACCTTCGACCAGCCCCATGATGATGGCTTTAAATGCAAGAATCAGATCCATGAATCGCTATGTAAGTGTGGGTAAGCAGCAAGAGGAGGGGAGACCGCGGCGTCACGCTGTGGCGCGATGGTGCGCGGGGTCGAAGCTTACCACGAGAGCGGCTCGCGGATCCGAACGGGGCAGTGGCGGGCGGTGGTTTTTTTGCCACCGCCCGGCTTGTGTGGAAAAAATCAGGCCGGCTGCCTGGCCGCTGCTGCCGGCGATGCGGCCAGGCGCGCGCTGGCGGCCACCAGCAGCAGCGCGCCGCCCAGGATGGCAAACGCGATATTGAGGCTGGTGGCGTGGGCGACAAAGCCGATCAAGGCTGGTCCGGCCAGGATGCCCGCATAGCCGATGGTGGTAATCGCCGCCACCGCCAGGCTGGCCGGCATTGCCGTCTGGCTGCCGGCCGCCGTAAACAGGATGGGCACGATATTGGCGGCGCCCAGGCCGATCAGCACGAAGCCCAGCAGCGCCAGCACCGCACCCGGCGCCAGTACCGCCAGGAAGAAACCCCCGGCCGCACACAGGCCGCCAAAAGCAAGTACCCGCTTGCCGCCGAAGCGGCCAACCACCTTGTCGCCCGTAAAGCGGCCGACCGTCATGGCGATGGCAAACGCCGCATAACCGAGGCCGCCCTGGCTGGCATCGACGCCGCGCGTGGTGGTCAGGAACAGCGCGCTCCAGTCGAGGATGGCGCCTTCGGCCAGGAACACGATAAAGCACAGCAGGCCGATCAGGATGACGGCGCCGTGCGGCATGACGAACAGCGGCGTCTTTTCGCCACTCGGGGATACCGTGCGCAGCAAATGGCCTTGCGAAGCCCCGATTACCACAGCCAGCAAGGCCATCAGCACCACGCAGGACCAGGCGGGCGTGAGGCCCAGCCACAACAGCAGGGCCATGACGGCGGCGCCGGCAAAGCCGCCCACGCTGAACAGCGCATGAAAGCCCGACATCATCGCGCCGCCATTGGCTTTTTCGATGATCACGGCCTGGATATTCATGGCCACGTCCATGGTGCCCATGGCGGCGCCGAAGGCCAGCAACACCAGCCCCAGCTGCAACGGGGTGGCGGCCAGCGCCAGTCCCGGCAAGATGGCGATCAGCAGCGCGCCGGCCCACAGGATCACGCTGCGGCAGCCAAAGCGGCCAGCCAGCACGCCCGTAAACGGCATCGCGCACAGGGAGCCCGCGCCCAGGCACAGCAGCAGGAAACCGAGGGTGGCTTCATCGAGGCCAAGACGGATCTTGGCATAGGGCACCAATGGCGCCCAGGCCGCCATGCCGAGGCCGGCGGCGAAAAAGACCAGGCGCGTGGCGCGTTGTTGCAAGGTACCGGTAGGGTGCATGGGAAATCTTTTCAGGAAAATGGGGAAAGAAATTCAGCGGGCGCGGGCGCGCAATACCTGCACGCCCAGCCGTTCGAAGGCGGCCACGTGCGCCGCATCGGCGCTCGCTTCGAGCACCAGGTGCTGCAGCAGGCCGGTAGCCAGCACGCCGAACGGCGCGGCCGTGCCCAGCTTGTCGTTCGTGCTGGCGACCACCACCGCGCGGCTGGCGCCGGCGATGCTGCGTTTGAATTCGGCTTCGTCATAGTTATAGGCGGTCACGCCCGCCTCGGCGTCGGCGCCGCAAGCGCCCAGAAAGCACAGGTCCGGATGCATGCGCTCGACCGTGCGCAGCGCCTGCGGCCCCAGGCTGGCGCCGGCGCGCCGGTCGACCCGTCCGCCGGCCATGATCAGCTCGATCTCGGGACGCTCCATCAGTGCCATCGCGATCGCCGGCGCATTGGTGATCACGGTCAGTGCCAGTGGCGGCAATGCGCTGGCAATCGCCAGATTGGTCGAACCGGCATCGAGAAACAGTACCTGCCCCGCGCGCACCAGCGACACGGCCGCCTGCGCCAGGCGCGCCTTGCTCTCGGGCGCCTCGTGCTGGCGCTGGCTCAACGTGCCGCCATCGGGCGCCAGCGGCAGGGCGCCGCCATACACGCGCTGGCACAGGCCGGCCGAGGCCATCTCGCGCAGGTCGCGCCGTATCGTGTCTTCCGATACGTCAAGCTGGCGCGCCAGGTCGAGCGCCAGCACCCGGCCATCGGCTTGCAATTGTTGCTGGATCAGCGCGTGGCGCTGTTTGAGAAGCAGGTTGGCGGTCATGACTTTCTTAATCGTGCAGGAATGTGCATGAATATACGCAAACGTGCAGAGATCGTCAACGCCTGTTTTACGGCGCCGTCAGGCGCTCCAGCTCGCCCAGCCAGTGCACCGCGTATTCGCGGCTGTCGCCGCACATTTCCGTTGAGGGCTGCAGCCCGCCGCAAAATGCCGGGCGCTCGGGCTGGCCAAAGATGCGGCACAGATTGTCGTCGGCCAGCTGCACGCAGCGCACGCCCGCCGGCTTGCCGTTCGGCATGCCCGGTATCGGGCTGGTGATCGAGGGAGCGGTGCAGCAGGCGCCGCACGAAGGGCGGCATGCCAGAGGGGCGGGAGAGGGCATGGCGGTGATGTGAAAAGCGGGAAGGGGCCGACAGTATAGCAAGCCCCGCCGCCAGGACTTGCTACCAGCTGCGCAAGTTTATTGCACCACGCGCACGCGCGTGCCCGACAGGGTACGCCTGGCCGGTGCGCCATGCACGGTGATGCGGCCCGAACCGCTGGCGCGCGCGTTGACTTCGCCAGTGGCGGTCGCATCGATATCGCCCGAGCCATTGCTCGACAAATACGCGATATCGCTGCTCAACGGCGCCAGGTTGATGTCGCCCGAGCCGTTGACGTTGGCGTCCAGCCGTTGCACGCTGCCGCTGGCGCTGATGCTGCCCGAGCCATTGACGGCCACGTTGACGCGTTCGCCGCGTACCTGGCCCAGATGAATGCGGCCCGAGCCATTCTGCACGGCGTCGCTGTTGCCGCTGACCAGGCCCGCCGCGTTGATGCTGCCCGAACCGTAGTTGGCCACGTCGAGACGGCCGACCTTGCCCGACAATTCGCTCTTCATCGAGCCGTGCTGCAGCAGCGTCAGGTCGTCGCCATTGAAGCCACTGGCCACCAGGCGCCCGCCGCTGAGGGTGCTGATCTTGAGCAGGTGCGGCGTGGTGTAGATAATGTGGATATCGCTGGCGCGGCGCAGATTGGCATCGCTCCAGATGCGCAGCGTATTGCCGCTCACTTCGCTCTGTATCAGTGGCAGCAGGTTACTGTCCGCCTCGATCACCAGCGAGGACGCCGGGCCGACGCGCACGTCGATGCGGGCATTGGTGCCGGTCAGGCCGCCGACATCGAGCGTGGTCGCATTGCCGATGGCGCGCGTGTCGCGGCTCAGTTGCTGGTTGCCTTCGACGGCCTTGCCGCCCGAATCCGTGCTGTAGCGCACGTCGCCATCGTTGGGGTTGATGACGATGGCGCAGCCGCCAAGGGCGACGGCGCAGCACAGGGCCAGCAAAGCACGCATGTTAGTTCCTTTGTGATCGTTGAATGAAAAAAGCCGGCGGCCGCGCTGCGGCTGCCGTGCTGTCGATGGCAAGATAACAAAGTCCTCCTGTTGCCTGTAGCGAAATGCGATGAACTGCATAAAACGGGGGGTGAAGCGTGATTTACCAGTAGCCCAGCACTTTCCACCAGGTGCTGCCCACCACCGCAAAGATCGCCAGTTCCACCAGGCACATGACCAGGCCCACGCGCCACCAGTTGCCCATCGTCACAAAGCCGCTGCCAAAGATGATGGGCGAGGTGCCGGTGGCGTAGTGCGTCAGGGTCATCATGATGGCCGACCCGGCCGTCATCATCAGCATGAACGGAATCAGGTACTCGGGCGGGATCAGCTGTGCGCCCACCGTCAGGAACGCCAGCAGCATGGCGCTGATATGGGCGGTGGTGCTGGCAAAGAAATAGTGCGAAAACACAAATACCAGTACCAGCACGGATGCCACCGGCAGCCAGTCCATGCCGCTGGCGACGATGGCGCCCTTCATGCCGGCTGAGAACCAGGCAATCACGCCCGTCTTGTTCAGTTGCTCGGCCATCATCACCAGCGCACCGAACCACACCAGCGTGTCCCAGGCGCTTTTTTCCGACAGCACGTCGTCCCAGTCGATGGTGCCGGTAATGATCAGCACGAACAGCCCGACAAAGGCCACCACCGTGGGGTCGAGCGAAAACGCCGGGCCGAACAGCATGGCGGGCACGTTGGCCCACAGCACCAGCAGCAGGCCGAAGGTGCCCAGCATGACTTTTTCGGCGGCCGACAGCGGGCCCATGGTTTTCAGTTCCGCCTTGGCGTAGTCGACCGCGTCCGGCGTGGCTTTCAGTTCGGGCGGCGACAGCCAGTAAATCACGACCGGCATCACCAGCAGGCACACCAGCCCCGGCAGCAGCATGCACAGCGCCCAGGTGGTCCAGCTCAAATGAAAGTTCTGGTTGCTGACTCTGGCCACATAATCGACCACCAGCGGATTGGGTGCGGTGGCCGTCAAAAACATGGCCGAGGTGATCGGATTGGCGTGGTAATTGACCAGCGCCAGGTAGGTGCCCACCTTGCGCTCGGTGCCCTTGGCCGGGTCGGAGTCAAACGCGTTGGCGATCGACTTCATGATCGGATGGACGATGCCGCCGCCGCGCGCCGTGTTGCTGGGCGTAAACGGTGCCAGCACCAGTTCGCAGATCGCCAGGCCATAGCCGATGCCGATGGTGCGCTTGCCCAGCAGCGAGATGAACAGCAGGCCGATGCGGCTGCCCAGCCCGGTCTTTTTCAGCCCGCGCGAAATCAGGATGGCGACCACGATCAGCCAGATCAGCGGATTGGCAAAGCTGCTCAGCGCGTCCGTGATGGCGCCCTTGGACGAGGTCGAGGTGACCTGCGACAGCGAGACGATCACGATCGCCATCATGGCCATCACCCCGATCGGCATCACCTTCAAAATGATGGCAACGATGGTGGTCAGAAAGATCGCCACCAGCGCCCAGGCCTTCGGCGTCAGGCCGTCCGGTGTCGGCAGCAGCAGCAGGGTAATCAGCACGATGGTGGATATGACGGCCGGGCCCAGCTTGAACGGTACGGCTTCCTTGAAATGGCGCAACAGCTCGCCGACAGACTTGAACATCTTGATCCTTTCATGACCCGCTTGCCCGGGCAGGCATGCAGTTTGGCAATATTGCAACCATCATAATGCAGGGGATGGCAGGGATGGGACGTGGATACCGAATGTATTCCCTCAAGTCAATTTTGAGCGACTTTATCTCTCTGAAGCGAACACGGTGCTAAGCGGGTCACTGCACATACGCATGGCAGAATATTCACTACTGTTGGCAGTCAGACACCTCATTATCGAACGCTGCCAACCAAGGAAAAATCCATGAACAAGAAACTGCTGCTCACTTCCCTCGCCGCCGCGGCGCTGGCCACCGTCGCCCTGTACTCGCACGCCGCGCCACCGAAGGCCGATGCCGACATGCAAAAAGTGCTCGACGCACTGGCGTCGCTGGGCGGCAAACCGATCGAAACCTTGACGCCGGAAGAAGCGCGCCAGCAGCCCACGCCTGCCGACGCGGTGAAGAAAGTACTGACCGACATGGGCAAATCGGCCGCGCCGGAAGCGGGCGTGACGGTCAAGCAGATGACGGTCAAGGGTCCGTCGGGCGATTTCTCCGTGTATATCTACACGCCGGAAGGCACCGGCCCTTTCCCGGTAATGGTGTACTACCACGGCGGCGGCTTCGTGATTGCCGACACCAAGACCTATGACGCCTCGCCGCGCGCGCTGGCAAAAATGGCCAACGCCATCATGGTTTCGGTCGACTATCACCGCGCGCCGGAACACAAGTTCCCGGCCGCGCCGGAAGATGCCTATGCCGCCTACGAGTGGACGCTGGCGCACGCGAAGGAATTCAATGGCGACCCGTCGCGCGTGGCGGTCGGCGGCGAAAGCGCGGGCGGCAACTTGGCCACCGTGGTGTCGATGATGGCGCGCGACAAGCAGGCGACCTTGCCGCTGATGCAGCTGCTGGTGTATCCGGTGGTCAGCGACGACATGACGACGCCGTCGTACGTGAAAAATGCCGACGCCAAGCCGCTCAACAAGCCGATGATGGGCTGGTTCTTCAAGCACTACGGCGGCGATCCGGCCAACCCGTACGCGCTGCCACTGAAGGCGCCTTCGCTGAAAGGCTTGCCGCCGGCCACCATCGTGGCCGCCGAAATCGACCCGTTGCTGTCGGAAGGCAAGACCTATGCGGAGCGCCTGAAACAGGACGGCGTGACGGTCTCGTACCAGGAATACAAGGGTGTCACGCACGAGTTCTTCGGCATGGGTGCGGTGGTGAAAAAGGCGAAGGATGCGCAGCAGTTTGCGGCCGATGCGTTGAAGAAGGCGTTTGCGGCAGCCACACAGTAACCGTTGTTTCCATCAATACGGCATCCGGAACGTCCTGGATGCCGCTCTTCCTCCTTCCATGTAACAACCCCTGCGCTCGCTGAACGCTGCATGAGCGCGCATACATGGCCAGCCTGATGTGAGGTTGAGACACACATCGGTTGTGTCACAACCCCGATGAGTGACACGATCATTTGACGGCCGGGCATGACGGCTATCGGCAAGCAGGCGGCATCGGCCGCAGCCAAATGCCACGCCCGGCAAGGAGCAGGGCGGCCTGGGCAGCAGTGCCATCGCCCAAGTCGCGCTTGCCGATATCGGTTGGGGGAGGTGAAAACACCATCGCCTGGCGTCGTCGAGGCGGCCCCATCATTTACCCACCCAAAAAAAATCGCTTGCAATGCGCAGCCAAGCGGGCTACAGTTACTTTACCGATCGGTACATTGTGTTCTGATCGGTACATTCAAGGAGAAATACATGTCTACCCGCCCGCCATTGCCGCCATTCACCCGCGAAACCGCAGTGGAAAAAGTCCGTCTTGCCGAAAACGGCTGGAATACCCGCGATGCAGAAAAAGTCGCCCTGGCCTATACCGAAGAGAGCTGGTGGCGCAATCGCGCCGAGTTCGTTCAAGGCCGCCACGCCATTGTCGCGCTGCTCAAGCGCAAGTGGACGCGGGAACTCGACTACCGTCTGATCAAAGAGCTGTGGGCTTTCGATGGCGCCCGCATCGGCGTACGTTTCGCCTATGAATACCACGATGATAGCGGCCAGTGGTATCGTGCCTATGGCAACGAAAACTGGGAATTCGATGAAAATGGCTTGATGCATCACCGCCACGCGTGCATCAACGAACATCCGATCAAGCCTGAGGAACGCAAGTTCCTGTGGGACAATAGCGGCCCACGCCCGGCTGGTTATCCAGGCCTGAGCGATTTCGGTTTCTAGGGAAGATTATGGCGAGAGTAATTGCGGAGCGGGAGGATGTGATCCCGAGGCTGGCGGAAGTGTTCCGCACCTATGGTTTCGAGGGAGCGAGCTTGGCTCGCATCACCGAAGGGACCAATCTGGGGAAGGGCAGCATCTATCACTTTTTCCCGGGCGGCAAAGAGGAAATGGCGGAAGCCGTGCTGACGCAGGTGGATGACTGGTTCAAGCGGAATGTCTTTGAGTCGCTGAACGAACGTGCGGATGCGGTACAAGGCATTACGGCGATGTTCGACGATGTAGGTCGTTATTTCCTTTCTGGCCGTCGCGTCTGTCTGGTTGGCATATTTGCGCTTGGCAATGAGCGCGACCGCTTTGCTGCCAGGATCCGCGATTACTTTGCAGCCTGGATCGAGGCGCTTGCAGGCGCCTTGGTACGCGCCGGGCGCGAGCCGAAAGTAGCCAAGTCGCTGGCCGAAGAAGTGGTAGGCGGTATCCAGGGTGCGTTAGTTTTGGCCCGTGCTCTTGATCGGACGGATGTCTTTGCCGAAACGTTGCATCGCCTCCGACAGCGTTTGCTGACTGATTGAACGCACGCACGCGATAACGCTTCGCACAGCGCTGCCATGTCAAGCGCGTTGACGACTTCCCGCCCGCGATACGCCGACGTGCAAGGCGTCCACTTCAGTCTTGACCTTGCCTGTATACAAGTCTAAGATTAATGACTCAAAAGTAAGTTACCCGGAATCACACTACATGCAAGTCCCGATGGATACCAAGCCGCGCTGGGAGCGGCGCAAGGATGCGCGGCCGCAGGAACTGCTGGCCGCGGCGCTCGACCTGTTTGTCGAACGGGGCTTTGCCTCTACCCGGCTGGAGGACGTGGCCAAGCGGGCCGGAGTCTCCAAGGGCACCTTGTACCTGTATTTTGAAAACAAGCAGGAGCTGTTCAAGGCCGTGGTGCGTGACAATATTGTCCATTCGATCGGCGAAGCGGAAAACAGCATGGCGGCATCGGATGCCGGCAGTGGCGAGCTGCTGCGCAGCCTGATGATGCAGTGGTGGGAAGAATTCGGCGCCACCAAGCTGGCCGGCCTGACCAAGCTGATGATGGCTGAAACCAACAATTTTCCGGAACTGGCGCAGTTTTACAACGAAGAAGTCGTACAGCGGGGCAATGCGCTGATTGCCAGCCTGGTCGAGCGCGGCATGCGGCGCGGTGAATTTCGCCAGGTCGACCCGGTACTGGTCAGCGCCATCCTGTGCGCGCCGATGACCATGCTGATGATGTGGACCCATTCTTTCCTGCCGTGTGACGTCAACAATATCGATCCGATCGCCTATCTGAACACCTTTATCGACATGAGCCTGCGCGGCCTGCAACTGGAGCCAGGTGTAAACCGCTGAGCAGCAACGGAACGCCATGCGTATTAGCTACCGTTCAGTTACGCCTTTGCAAGGTTCACCCCCTTAAATCTGCAGATCGTCGCAAATTTCCTCCATCGCCTCTCTTTATGGTTAACATGTGCTTTCAGCCAGTTCAACGATAAAATGGCGGATTATTACTTCACTTACCGAGTCCAAAGATGAATATCGAACAAGCCCGCTTCAATATGATCGAACAGCAGATCCGTCCATGGGACGTGCTGGATATCGACGTGCTGGAGCTGTTGAACGTGGTGAAACGTGAAGATTTCGTTCCGGCTGCCTATAAAAACCTGGCCTTCATCGATACCGAAATTCCGCTGGGCGGCGGCGAAAGCATGTTTACGCCGAAGCTCGAAGCCCGCATCTTGCAGGAAGTCGCCGTTAAAAAGCACGAAAATGTCCTGGAAATCGGTACTGGCAGCGGCTACATGGCCGCTCTGCTGGCGCACAAGGCGCGTCACGTGACGACCGTGGAAATCCTGCCGCAAATCAAGACACAAGCCGAACAGACCCTGGCCACGAATGGCGTAACGAATGTCAACGTCGTGCTCGGCGATGGCGCACAGGGCTGGAACATCGGTGCTCCGTATGACGTGATCGTCATGTCCGGCGCGCTGCCGGTGCTGCCTGAGGCGGTTTTGCAACAGGTCAAGGTGGGCGGCCGCATCCTGGCCATTATCGGTGAAGCCCCGATCATGTCGGCCCACCTGATCACGCGTACCTCGGACCTGACTTACGATACGCGCAAGGTGTTTGAAACCAATGTGGCGCAATTGCAAGCCGTGCCGCCATCGCACTTCCAGTTCTGAAGCGGCGGGCAATCGATGGAGATCCTGAGTGCACCGCAACTGGCCGAATGGCTGGCTGATCCTTCCCGTCCGCGTCCCTTCCTGCTCGATGTGCGCGAAGGGTGGGAATTCGACCTGTGCCGGCTCGACGGCGCGACTCTGATGCCGATGAACTCGATCCCGGCACGCATCGACGACCTCGATGAAGACGCCGAGATCGTCTGCATCTGCCATCACGGCGCACGCAGCATGCAGGTGGCGGCCTTTTTGGAACGTAATGGGTTTGGCAAGGTCAGTAATCTGACAGGCGGCATGCACGCCTGGGCGTTGCAGGTCGACGCCAGCATGGCAAAATACTAAGTAATTTCTTGTAGACGCAAGCCCGGGCCTGTGCATTGCGCAGGCCCGAGGAGAGCTGCACCCGTCTGATCCGGAGGGGGCGCAGGCAGTACCCGATTTTTGTATCCATCAACTTTTGACGACTCCCACGGAGAAATGCAATGCGGAAACCCCTTATCGCCGTACTGATGTCCAGCGCCTTGGTCACGATGACATGCTCGCTGCAAGCACAGGCGGCCGATCTCATCCAGGTATACCAGCAGGCGCTGGCCAATGACGCGCAGTACGCCAGCGCGCGCGCGGCCCTGTCGGCCGGGATGGAAAGGGTGCCGCAGGGCCTGGCCGGGCTGCTGCCGCAAGTGTCGGCCTCGGGCAGCAATACGCGCGGCGACAACGAGTTGATTTCGCAGAACCTGGGCGGCAACAAGATTACCTCACCCTCCGTCAATGTGCGCACCAACAGCTACAACGTGACCCTTGCCCAGCCATTGTTCCGCTGGGACCGCTGGGAAACCTATCAGCAAAGCAAGCTGGCGCAATCGATCGCCGAAGCCCAGTTCGCGCAGGTGCAGCAAGACCTGATCACGCGTGTGGCGCAGGCGTATTTCGACGTGCTCAGTGCGCAGGACAACCTGGGCGCGACGCAGTCGCAAAAGGCGGCGACGACCGAGCAGCTGGCGTCGGCCAAGCGCAACTTCGAAGTCGGCACGCAAACCATTACCGACACGCATGAGGCGCAGGCGGCGTACGACCTGGTGGTGGCGCAGGAGTTTGCCGCCATCAATGACCTGGCCAACAAGCGCAGCGCCTTGCAAACGATTATCGGCGAAGCACCGGCCAGCCTGGCGCCGATGCGCACCGGCGTCACGCTCAGCGCGCCGCAGCCGGCCACCATCGAACCGTGGGTCAGCTCGGCCGAAGAGCAGAACTTCGGCGTCGTCACGGCCCAGTTCAATGTGGAGTCGGCCAAGCGCGACATCGGCCGCAACCGCGCCGGCCACTACCCGACGCTGGACCTGGTGGCCAATGCCGGTCATACCTATACATCGGGTGGCGGCAGCGGCAGCGGCAATAACAACAACGCCATCGGGGTGCAGTGGAGCATCCCGATTTTCAGCGGTTTTGCCGTCACCAGCCGCGTACGCGAATCGATCGCGCTGGAAAACAAGGCCCGCAACGACCTGGAAACGGCGCGCCGTTCGGCCTCGCAAAACGCGCGCCAGGCTTTCCTCGGCGTCAACAGCGGCATGGCACAGGTCAAGGCGCTGGAAGCGGCGGAGGTGTCGAGCAAGTCGGCGCTGGAATCGAACCAACTGGGCTACCAGGTGGGCGTGCGTATCAATATCGACGTGCTGAACGCGCAGAAACAACTGTTCTCGACGCAGAAAGACCTGTCGAAAGCGCGCTACGACACCATCATGAATGGCTTGCGCCTGAAGTCGGCCGCCGGCACCCTGAAGGAAACCGACCTGGTGCCCGTCAATGCCTTGCTCGACCGTTAAGCGGCCCTGAGCGTCAGAAAAACCAGCGCTGACATAGCCTTTTTTTTGTCAGCTGGCGCGCGCGCTGGCCATTTGCATGACGGCAACGCCGCTCACCACCAGCGCTGCTCCCGCCCAGTGCAGCGGCGTGATCTGTTTCACGGCAAAGCCGAGCAGGCCGTAGCGGTCAATCGCCAGCGCGGCCAGCACCTGGCCGCCGATGACGGCCGCCATGAACGGACCGGAGCCCATGCGCGGCGCCAGCATCAGCGCGGCCGTGATGTAGAACACGCCTGCCGCGCCCCCCAGCCAGGTCCAGCCCGGCGCGCGCAGCGACAGCGATACGTCGGGCGCCGGCACGCGCAATACCAGCATCACCAGCGAAGCGAGCACGGCGCTGACGCCGAGCGAGGCTACGGTGGCCCACAGCGGGTGGCCCAGGTTGCGGCCCAATGCAGCGTTCGCGCCGGCCTGGAACGGCACCACGGCGCCGGCCAGTATTGCCAACGGGGCAAATAAAGTAATCCATCCTTGCATGTCAGTCTCCATCGTTGATTGATGGAGACAGCGTATTATTACGTGAACATAAAATCCAATTCGTACTTTGTCATCAAATCATGCACCGGATGAATAATATAGCCACGCATCTGCGCAGCGTCGACCTGAACCTGCTGGTCATCCTGGAAGCGTTGCTTGCCGAGCGCCATCTGTCGCGTGCGGCCAAACGCTTGCACATGAGCCAGCCGGCGGTCAGCCATGCGCTGGGCCGCCTGCGCCAGTTGCTCGACGATCCGCTGCTGTTGCGCGGCAAGGGTGGCTTCCGGCCCACGTCGCGCGCGCTGGAACTGGCGCGGCCGCTGGCCGAGGCCTTGCAAAGCGTGCGCTGCGTGCTGGGCGGCGCCGGGTTCGATGCCGCCAGCGCGCAGCGCGCGTTTCGGCTGGCCATGTCCGATTATGGCGCGGCACTGGTGCTGCCTGCCTTGCTGTGCCGGCTGCGTGCGCAGGCGCCCGGCATCGACCTGGTCATCAGCAGCGCCAGCCGCCCGGCCATGCTGGCCGGTTTGCAGGATGGCGAGCTGGACCTGGCGCTCGGCGTATTTGCGCAGCTGCCGGAACAGTTGCACAGCGAGGTGCTGTTCGAGGAAACGTTCAGCTGCGCGCTCGATCCGGCCAGCCTGGCGGCGGGCGAGCAGCTGAGTCTGGCAACTTACCTGGCGCGACCCCATGTACTGGTGGCGTCCACCGATGGCGGCATGGCAGCCGAAGTCGATGCGGCGCTGGCCAAGCTGGGCCGGACGCGGCGCATCGCCGTGCGATTGCCGCACTGGACGGTGGCTCCGGAATTACTGAAGGGGACGGATCTGATCCTGACGGTGGCGCAGCGCGCCCTGCAGGGCTGTGAACAGCCGGGAGTGATGGTACAGGCGCCACCGTTTGCGATCGCACCATTTTCCTTCGAGCTGGTGCGGCATCACCGTACGGACGGCGATGCCGGTATTGCCTGGCTGCGCGCGGCGATTGCCGCGGCAGTCAGCTGATTGACTTACAGTCCGCCGCCCTGGCCGTCGAACTTGCGCTCGATCAGTTCGATCTTGTAGCCGTCCGGATCGGTAATAAAGGCGATCACGGTGCTGCCGCCCTTGACCGGACCCGGTTCGCGCGTGACGTTGCCGCCGTTGGCGCGCGCGGCGTCACAGGCGGTGACGATATCGTCGGCCGAGATGGCGATATGGCCGTAGGCCGTGCCCAGCTCGTAGCTGGTGGTGCCGTAGTTGTAGGTCAGTTCCAGTTCCGCGTGGTCCGGGTTCGAGCCGTAGCCGACAAACGCCAGCGTGTACTGGTATTCCGGATTATCGCTGGTGCGCAGCAACTTCATGCCCAGTACGTTGGTGTAGAAATCGATGGAGCGTTGCAGGTCGCCGACCCGCAACATGGTGTGCAAAATACGCATCTTGTATCCTGAGGATGGTGGTGAATGGCAGGATTTTAGGCGTTTTACGAGCTTCCTGCAGAAACCGCTCCCGCCGCCCTGGCAGCAGGCGGCATGGAACGGCCCAGCTCGGTTACTCGAGTCTGGCGTCGAGCGTGATGTTTGCGACCAGCAATTTCGATACCGGGCAGCCCAGCTTGGCGCGCAGCGCCGCATCCTGGAAGGCTTCATTGCTGGCGCCGGGGATGGTGGCCACCAGGGTCAGGTGGATCGCCGTGATCGCATATTCGCCATCGACCTTGTCGAGGCTGACCTGGGCCGTGGTTTTCAGGGCGGTGGCGCGCAGGCCCGATTCGCCCAGCTTGCCCGACAGAGCCATGGTGAAGCAGGCTGCGTGGGCGGCGCCGATCAATTCTTCCGGGTTGCTGCCCGGTCCGTCTTCAAAGCGTGTATTGAAGCCATAGGCAATATTGTCGAGCGCGCCGCTTTCGGTGGAAATGAAACCCTTGCCATCCTTGAGGCCGCCACTCCAGACGGCTGATCCTGATTTTTTCATGATGTGCTCCTGTGCGTGGTTCGAGCAACCATCATGCGCGAAGGGGCGCCATGCCACTGTTCGGTGCGCCACACAGGGGGACGATCATCCCCCTGGTGTCCGGCATCAAGGCGCGGTGGTCACGCGCCAGATGACGTTGCCGACATCGTCAGCCACCAGCAGCGCGCCAGCCTTGTCGACCGCCACGCCCACCGGCCGGCCCTGTGCATTGCCCTTGCGATCCAGAAAGCCATTGACGAAATCCTGCGGCGGGCCGGACGGCTTGCCATCGGCAAACGGCACGAAGATTACCTTGTAGCCGCTGAACGGCTTGCGGTTCCACGAGCCGTGCTGGCCGATAAAGGCGCCGTTTTGATAGCTGTCCGGAAACAGCTTGCCGTCATAGAACGCCAGGCCCAGCGACGCCGTATGCGCACCGAGCGCATAGTCGGGCGCGATGGCTTTCGCTACCAGTTCCGGGCGCGGCGGTTTCACGCGCTTGTCCACATGCTGGCCGTAATAACTGTAAGGCCAGCCATAGAAGCCGCCATCCTTGACCGAGGTCATGTAGTCGGGCACCAGTTCGTCGCCGAGTTCATCGCGCTCATTGACGGCGGTCCACAGCGCCTTGCTGGTCGGCTGCCAGGCCATGCCGTTCGGATTGCGCAGGCCGCTGGCAAAGATGCGCGGCTTGCCGGTGGCAATCTCGTATTGCCAGATGGCCGCGCGGCCCTCTTCGGCGCCCATGCCGTTCTCGGCCACATTGCTGTTCGAGCCGACCGACACATATAAAAACTTGCCGTCGGGACTGGCCACCACGTTCTTGGTCCAGTGATGGTTGATCGGGCCGCCCGGCAGGTCCATCACCTTGACGGGCTTTGCCGTGATTTCGCTCTGGCCTTCTTCATACGGCACGCGCACCAGCGCGTCGGCATTGGCGATATACAGGTCCTTGCCGACCAGCGCCATGCCGAATGGCGAATTCAAGCCTTGCATGAACACCGTGCGCGTCTGCGCCACGCCGTTCGCGTCAATGCCGCGCAGCAGCGTGATGCGGTTGGCGGTGGGCGTGCCGGCGCCGGCTTTTTTCATGGTCATCTTCATGATCTTGCCCTTGATGCCCTTGCTGTCCTCCGGCTTCGGCGGGGCATTGGTTTCGGCCACCAGCACGTCGCCATTCGGCAGCACATGGATCCAGCGCGGATGGTCGAGATCGCGCGCCAGCGCATGGATGGCAAACCCGGCCGGCACCGTCGGTTTGGCATCGCCGGCCCAGCGCTCGACCGGAGCGACTTGTACCGTCGGAATCAGTTGCTTCGAAGGCGCCGGCAGCACCGGTTGCGGGCCGAAGCCGGGCGGCATGGTTTGCGCCAGGGCGCTGCCGGCGCCGGACAGTGCGCCCAGGGTCGCGATGGCAATCAGGGAAACGCGCAGACGTCGGGTAGGGTAGGGCAGGGACATGGAATGCTCCGGGTATCAGGTTTGGCGGGTTTTCTTGGACGTCAGGTCGGGATCAGGCCTGGCCTGGCCGGGCGCGGTCGGATTGACCTTCTCCACGCCGGGCTGGTTGCGCAGGTCGGTATCGACCAGGCCCTGCTCCAGGTCGCTGGCGGCCTGTTTCATGATGTCGCGCGGCTTGACATTCTGCGCGTCCGGCGACTCGTCGCGCTCATGCGGCATGCGGTCCACACCATCATTTTTTACCTTCTCGTCGGTATTGATCTTGCGCTCGCTGTGTTCGGTAACCATATGACCTCCCGGGATGGATGAATAGACAATGATGTCAGTTTCCCTGTACTGCCGGCGCCACGCAAGCGCGTTTCCTTGCCCAGCGCGCGCTGGCGCACGCAGCGGCGCATGTTTTCTTTTCCTCCGGCTGCTTTATCCCGATTACACTGCATGCACGACTTACCGAACGCCCCTTGCCGCTGGAGCGCGACCGCACTATACTGTGCATATATACAGTATCATTGTTGTATGAGTGCAGTGATCGCGACAGCCGGGGCGACTTGCCACCGATTATTTTGCCGAGATTTTTATGCCCGTCGAACACCACGCCGCTGATTTGCCAGCCACCTCGCCAGCCTTGTTGCCAGCAGGCGCCAGTTTCAATACCGGCGCCAAGACCATCGCCCTGGTCGTGCGCCAGAATACCGATGGCATTGCCGAGCCGGTGCGCAGCATCATTGATTTCCTGCAAGGCAAGGGGCATACCGTGGTGTTCGAGGCGGAAACGGCGGCCCACCTTGGCATGCAGGGCGTCACATCGATGACGCCGGCCGAGATCGGCGCAGCCGCCGATTGCGCCATCGTCATGGGCGGCGACGGCACCATGCTCGGCATTGCGCGCCAGCTGGCGCCCTTCGACGTACCCCTGATCGGCATCAACCAGGGCCGGCTGGGCTTCATGACCGATATTCCGCTGGAGCGCATGCTGCCGGTGCTGGCCGATATTTTAGGTGGCAATTTCGAAGCCGAACGCCGCACCTTGCTCGAAGGCAGCGTGCTGCGCGATGGCAAGTCGATTCATGTCGGCATGGCCGTCAACGACGTGGTGGTGTCGCGCGGCGCCGGTGCCGGCATGGCCGAGCTGCGGGTCGAGGTCGATGGCCACTTCATGTACAACCAGCGCTCGGACGGGCTGATTATCTCCACGCCAACCGGATCGACCGCGTATGCGCTGTCGGCCGGCGGCCCGCTGCTGCATCCGACCCTGGGCGGCATTGTGCTGGTGCCGATCGCGCCGCATGCGCTGTCGAACCGGCCCATCGTCCTGCCCGATTCGAGCCAGATCGTGGTGGAAATCGTGCGCGGGCGCGATATCAGCGTGAACTTCGACATGCAGACCTTTGCCAGCCTGCTGCAGCAAGACCGTATCCTGATCCGCCGTTCGCCGCACACGATTACTTTCCTCCATCCGGAAGGCTGGAGCTATTACAACACCCTGCGTGAAAAACTGCACTGGAACGAGTACCCGTCCGGCGAGGGCAAGCTCGTTTAAGCACGTTATTGACGCCAACCCCGCGGTGCGCTGTACGCCTGCCGCCCAACCACTGACACCATGCTCCATACCCTGTCCATCCGCGATTTTGTCATTGTCGATTCGATTGAACTGGAATTTTCCGCCGGTTTCAGTGTGCTCACGGGCGAAACGGGCGCCGGCAAGTCGATCCTGATCGATGCGCTGACGCTGGCGCTGGGCGGGCGCGGCGACGCCAGCGTGGTGCGCGAAGGCGCGGCCAAGGCCGATATCACGGCCGACTTTTCCGTCAGCGAGGTGGCGCAGGCCTGGCTGGTGGCCAATGAATTTGCCAACGAAGACGGCGGCGCGCTGATGCGCCGCGTGATCGACAACGCGGGCCGCTCGAAAGCCTATATCAACGGCATCGCCGCCACCGCCGCGCAACTGCGCGAACTGGGCGACATGCTGGTCGATATCCACGGCCAGCATGCGCACCAGTCGCTGCTGAAAAGCGAAGCCCAGCGCGCTCTGCTCGACGGCCAGGCGACGGCGCGCGAAGCGGGCGCGGAACAGGATGCGCGCCAGGTGGCGGCCTTGCACAAGCGCTGGCGCGCGCTGGTGCGCCAGCGCGAGGAATTCGAAACCAATGCCGCCAATGTGCTGTACGAGCGCGAACGGCTCGAATGGCAGGTGGGTGAACTGGAAAAGCTGGCCGCCAAGCCCGGCGAGTGGACCGAAATTACCAACGAGCACAGCCGCCTGTCGCATGCGGCCAGCCTGCTGGAAGGGGCGCAAGAAGCGCTGTCCATTATTTCCGAAGCAGAAGAACATCCCGTCATTTCGCAGTTGGCCACGCTGAACCAGAAGCTGGGCAAGCTGGTGTCGGTCGACGCGGAACTGCAGCCTATCGTCGACCTGATCGAATCGTCGCGCATCCAGTTGCAGGAATCCGTGTATGCGCTGAACAATTACCTGGACCGGGTCGAGCTCGATCCGGACCGTCTGCACCAGCTCGATGCGCGCATGGAAGCGATGCACAGCACGGCGCGCAAGTTCCGCGTCACGCCCGAGGAACTGCCGGAAGAGCACGCCAAGCTGTCGGAAAAACTGCAGCACCTGGCCGACGCCAGCGATATCGAGGGCTTGCGCCGCCAGGAAGAAAAGATCGAAGCCGAATACCGCGCCGTCGCAGGGAGGTTATCGAGCACGCGCAAGACAGCCGCGCTGGAACTGGGGCAGGCCGTCACGCGCGCCATGCAGGAACTGAGCATGACGGGCGGCAGCTTTGAAATCGCATTGAATCCTTGCGAGCCGGCCGCGCATGGCCTGGAGCAGGTGGAGTTCCTGGTCGCCGGCCACGCGGGCACAGCGCCCAAGCCGCTGGCCAAGGTGGCGTCCGGCGGCGAACTGGCGCGTATCGCGCTGGCCATTTCCGTGATTACCTCGCACGCCACCACCACCCCGACATTGATCTTCGACGAGGTCGACAGCGGCATCGGCGGCGCCGTGGCCGAAGTGGTGGGGCGCCTGCTCAAACGCCTGGGGCAGGGCCGCCAAGTGCTGTGCGTGACCCACTTGCCGCAAGTGGCCAGCCAGGCCAACCAGCATTTCCAGGTGGCCAAAGGCACCCTGGACAACGGCAAGACCGCTTCGCGCATCGACATGCTCGACGCCAAGGCCCGGGTCGAAGAAGTGGCGCGCATGCTGGGCGGACTGGAAATCACGGCCACCACGCGCAAGCATGCCCGAGAACTTCTCGCGACGTAATCGAAGCCGGGGCCAGACCCCCGCGCCCGCTGGCGCAAGCCTTTGAGTTGGCGGCATTGAGGGTCTGACCCCGGACTCCGGCCGCGTTAGCGCGGAGCATGCACCCAATGCCACTATAATAACTGGCTACCCGTCCAACACTCCCAACGAACCCATGCCATTCCAGCCCGAACCAACCTATAAGCATGGCACCGTCGCACGCAGCGCTGTGGTGCTGGTCAACCTCGGTACGCCCGATGCACCCACCGCGCCGGCCGTGCGGCGCTACCTGAAGCAATTCCTGTCCGACCCGCGCGTGGTGGAAATCCCGCGCCTGGTCTGGTGGTTTATCCTGAACCTGATCATTCTGCCGTTCCGCTCCGGCCAGTCGGCCAAGAAATACGCGTCGATCTGGACCAAACAGGGGTCCCCTTTAAAAATCCATACGCAGCAGCAGGCCAGCTTGCTGGGCGCCGCACTGGCCGAACGCGGCCATGATGGCGTGACGGTGGCGATGGCCATGCGCTATGGCTCGCCGTCGCTGCCGGAAGTGCTGGCCCAGCTGAAAAGCGAAGGCTGCGAGCGCATCGCCATTTTGCCGGCCTATCCGCAGTACTCGGGCACCACCACCGGCTCGATCTATGACGCCGTGTTCAGCCATTACGCCACGGTGCGCAATGTGCCGGAACTGCGCTTTATCAAGCAGTACCACGAGCACGCCACGTATATTGCCGCCCTGCGCGACTCGGTGCTGGCCCATTGGGAAGCGAATGGCCGTCCCGAAAAACTGGTGATGAGTTTTCACGGCGTGCCCAAGCGCACCTTGCTGCTGGGCGACCCGTATCACTGCCAGTGCCTGAAAACGGCGCGGCTGCTGGCCGAACAGTTAAATCTGAGTAAAGATCAATATATGGTCACCTTCCAGTCGCGCTTCGGCAAGGCCGAGTGGTTGCAGCCGTATACCGCGCCGACATTGATCGCGCTGGCGCAACAGGGCATCAAGCGCGTTGATCTGCTGTGCCCGGGCTTTACCAGCGACTGCCTGGAAACGCTGGAAGAAATCGCGATGGAAGCGAAGCACGATTTCCTGACTGCCGGCGGCCAGCTGTTTCACTATATCCCATGCCTGAACGAGTCGCCGGGCTGGATCGCCGGCATGGCCGAGATTGCCGAAGAACATATGACCGGCTGGCCAACGCACACCACGCCGGAACAACGCGCAGCGAACCAGCGCGCTGGCGAGCAGGCGCGCGCGGCGGCGCTGGCGCTGGGCGCCACCAACTGAACCTGTCAGCATTAATAGTTGAGATCGAAGGCCGCGCTTGCGCGGCTTTGTCTTGTGTAGCCTGGCTGGATTTGCGAAATGGCAACAGTTGATTGGTGGTGGCCGGTGCCGGACTGTTAGAATGCCGGGCTTCGCGGATCATGCACAGGTCGCTTGCAGAAAGCAGGAAGCGATCCGTAATCCGCTGTAACATGGAAAGACGTAATTTCTGGTGATGTTGTTAATACCCCTTGAAAGAGAGGGATATAGCCCCATCTGCCGCTCAGTGTTGTAGAGCGATGTAGCCTAACTAATATTAAGTCATTGATTGTAGGAGCTTTTCAGATGCAAGATCAGGAAAACCAAGCTGTACCTAATCAGCAAGCGGACGCTGCGGCGGCTGCACCATCGACTCCCGCAGAGCCTACTTTGGAAGAGCAGCTGGCCAGTACCGAAGCGCGTCTTGCAGAGATGCACGATGCCTTCATGCGCGCCAAGGCCGACGGTGAAAATATCCGCCGCCGCGCCCAGGAAGATGTTGCTAAAGCACATAAATTTGCAGTTGAAAGCTTTGCCGAAGCCCTGGTGCCCGTCAAGGACAGCCTGGAAATGGCACTGACGGTCGATGCGCCGACGATCGAATCGCTGAAGGAAGGCGTCGAAATGACCCTGAAACAGCTGAGCTCGGCGTTCGAGCGCAACCGCCTGGTGGAAGTGTTGCCGGCGCAAGGCGACAAGCTCGACCCGATGAAGCATCAGGCTGTTGCTGTCGTGCCAGCTGACCAGGAAGCCAATACGGTTGTGTCAGTGTTGCAAAAAGGTTATATGATTGCCGACCGCCTGCTGCGTCCGGCCATCGTGACCACCGCGCAAGCAAAATAATCAGAGTGCGGCATCAAGCAAGCCTTGAAACCGTGCCGCTTTGCCACATATAAGAACCATCTGAAATCTAGCGAATAAAAGGAAATAAATCATGGGTAGAATTATCGGTATCGATCTGGGAACCACGAATTCCTGCGTTTCCATCATGGAAAATGGTCAACCAAAGGTAATCGAAAACGCCGAAGGCGCACGCACGACGCCGTCGATTATCGCTTACCAGGAAGATGGCGAGATCCTCGTCGGCGCGCCGGCCAAACGCCAGGCCGTGACCAATCCGAAAAACACGCTGTTCGCAGTCAAGCGTCTGATCGGTCGCAAGTTCGACGAAAAAGAAGTCCAAAAAGACATCGGTCTGATGCCTTACCAGATTACCAAAGCCGACAACGGCGATGCGTGGATCGGCGTGCGCGACAAAAAACTGGCACCACAGCAAATTTCGGCTGAAGTGCTGCGCAAAATGAAAAAAACCGCTGAGGACTACCTCGGCGAAGAAGTGACTGAAGCCGTCATCACGGTTCCCGCTTACTTCAACGATTCGCAGCGCCAGGCAACCAAGGATGCCGGCCGTATCGCTGGCCTGGACGTCAAGCGCATCATCAACGAACCAACCGCGGCAGCGCTGGCGTTCGGCCTGGACAAGAACGAAAAGGGCGACCGCAAGATCGCCGTGTACGACTTGGGCGGCGGTACGTTCGACGTGTCGATCATCGAAATCGCTGACGTCGATGGCGAAAAACAATTTGAAGTGCTGGCCACCAACGGCGACACCTTCCTCGGCGGCGAAGACTTCGACCAGCGCGTCATCGATTACATCATCGACGAGTTCAAGAAGATCAACGGCATCGATCTGAAAAAAGATCCGATCGCTTTGCAGCGCATCAAGGCTTCGGCCGAGCGCGCGAAGATTGAACTGTCGTCGTCGCAGCAGACGGAAATCAACGAGCCGTACATCGCCATGGCCAATGGCGCTCCGGTCCACCTGAACCTGAAGATGACCCGCGCCAAGCTGGAGTCGCTGGTGGAAGAGCTGATCAGCGCCACCATCGAGCCTTGCCGCATGGCCATCAAGGATGCCGGCGTGAAGGTGTCGGACATCGACGACATCATCCTGGTCGGCGGCATGACCCGTATGCCGAAGGTGCAGGAAAAAGTGAAGGAATTCTTCGGCAAGGATCCACGCAAGGACGTGAACCCGGACGAAGCCGTGGCAGTGGGCGCCGCGATCCAGGGCTCGGTCCTGTCGGGCGAGCGCAAGGACTTGTTGCTGCTGGACGTGACGCCATTGTCCCTGGGTATCGAAACCCTGGGCGGCGTGATGACCAAGATGATTCACAAAAACACGACGATTCCGACCAAGTTCTCGCAAGTGTTCTCGACCGCCGATGACAACCAGCCTGCCGTGACCATCAAGGTCTACCAGGGTGAGCGTGAAATCGCGGCCGGCAACAAAGGCCTGGGCGAATTCAATCTGGAAGGCATCCCGCCAGCATCGCGTGGCACGCCACAGATCGAAGTGACCTTCGACATCGACGCCAACGGCATCTTGCACGTCGGCGCGAAAGACAAGGCCACCGGCAAGGAAAACAAGATCACGATCAAGGCCAACTCCGGCTTGACCGAGGCTGAAATCCAGAAGATGGTCAAAGACGCCGAGTTGAACGCGGAAGAAGACAAGAAGGTGAAAGAATTGGCCGAGTCGCGCAACCAGGCTGATGCTCTGGTACACTCGACCCGGAAATCCTTGACCGAATACGGCGACAAGCTGGATGCCGGCGAGAAAGAGAAGATCGAAGCGGCGATCACCGACCTGGAAGCGAGCATCAAGGCCGGCGACAAAGCCGAGATCGACGCCAAGGTGGAAGCACTGTCGACCGCATCGCAGAAACTGGGCGAAAAAATGTACGCCGACATGCAAGCGCAGCAAGCTGCCGGCGGTGCGGAAGGTGCACAGCAAGCCCCTGGCGGCGCATCGGATGCAGGCGCCAAGCAGGACGACGTTGTTGACGCTGACTTCAAGGAAGTCAAAGACAGCAAGTAATGTCTTGCGCTCCCGACAGTTGGGGGCAGCCGGGCTGAACGCTACATCGCGGGATTAGCCGCGAAGACCGGCCGAGCCGAGTCGCCGCCCAGCGCGGCACTCGACTCGGCTTTTTCGTGTAATTTTTACATCAGTAGATAGACTGCAAGGTGCCGACAACATGGCAAAGCGTGATTTTTACGAGACACTCGGTGTCGCAAAAAATGCTTCGGAAGAAGAGATCAAAAAGTCTTACCGTAAACTGGCGATGAAATACCATCCGGACCGCAATCCGGACAGTAAGGAATCGGAAGAAAAGTTTAAGGAAGTCAAAGAAGCCTACGAAATGCTGACCAATCCGGAAAAGCGCGAAGCGTATGACCGCTATGGTCACGCCGGCGTGGATCCGAACATGGGTGGCGGTGGCGGCTTTGGGGGCGGCGCCGGCGGTTTCGCCGACAGCTTCGGCGATATCTTCGGCGACATCTTTGGCGGTGGCGGTGGACGCAGCCGCAATGCGGGGCCGCAAGTGTACCGTGGCGCCGATTTGCGCTACAACCTGGAAATTACACTGGAGCAAGCTGCGCACGGCTTCGACACGACCATCCGCGTGCCGAGCTGGGACAAGTGCGAAACCTGCCACGGCAGCGGCGCCAAGCCAGGCACCCAGCCGGTGACCTGCGGCACCTGCGCCGGTCATGGCCAGGTACGCATGCAGCAAGGTTTCTTCAGCATCCAGCAGACCTGCCCGAAATGCCATGGCAGCGGCAAGGTCATCCCCGAGCCGTGCACCACCTGTGCCGGCGCGGGACGCATCAAGCGCAACAAGACGCTGGAAGTGAAAATTCCGGTCGGTATCGACAACGGCATGCGCATCCGCTCGTCCGGCAACGGCGAACCGGGGACGAATGGCGGCCCGTCGGGCGACCTGTATGTGGAAATCCACATCAAGCCGCACGCCGTGTTCCAGCGCGAAGGCGACGACCTGCATTGCGAAATGCCGATTTCGTTTACCAAGGCTGCACTGGGTGGCGACATCGAGGTGCCGACCCTGAACGGCAAGGTATCGTTTACGATTCCTGAAGGCACCCAGTCGGGCAAGACCTTCCGCCTGAAAGGCAAGGGCATCAAGGGCGTGCGTTCCGGTTATGCCGGCGACCTGTTCTGCCACGTGGCGATCGAAACACCCGTCAAGCTGACGGAAAAGCAAAAAGACCTGCTGCGCGACTTTGAGAAGTCGACCACCGAAGGTGGTGCCAAGCACAGCCCGCAAAGCAAGACCTGGAAAGACAAGGTCAAGGATTTTTTTGAATAAGCACCAGTAATCATCGCCGGGATGCCCCAAACATCCCGGCTTTTTTTTAAGGAAATGACATCATGACCGAAGTGACAACCGGCCCGGCCCTGTCAGAACTGCTACAGCGCAACAAGCGCTGGGCCGATTCGATGGTGGAAAAGAATCCCGACTACTTCAAGAACTTGGAAGCGCAGACCTCGCCCGAGTATCTGTGGATCGGCTGCTCCGACAGCCGGGTGCCGGCCAACGAACTGCTGGGCATGCCGCCAGGCGACGTGTTCGTGCACCGTAATATCGCCAATGTGGTCGTGCATTCCGACCTGAACTGCCTGTCCGTGCTGCAGTTCGCGGTCGACGTGCTGAAGGTCAAGCATGTCATCATCGTCGGCCATTATGGCTGCAAAGGCGTGCATGCCGCCATGACCGGTACCCGTATCGGCCTGGTCGACAACTGGCTGCGCCACGTGCAGGACGTGAGCCAGAAACATGAGCGCTACCTGGGCGACGTGCTGACCAGCCGCCAGCGCAGCGACCGCCTGTGCGAGCTGAACGTGGCCGAACAGGTACTCAACGTTTGCCAGACCACCATCGTGCAGGATGCCTGGGAACGCGGCCAGGAAGTCAGCGTGCACGGCTGGGTATATGGCCTGAAAGACGGCGTCTTGAACGACCTGAACGTCACCATCACGGCCGGCCACGAACTGGCGCCGCGCATGGCGGCCCGCCTGGCCAGCTACGAAGAAGCCTGATCATTGCCTGGCTGTTCGCCATCACGGCGGGCCGCTTTTCCTCTTGCGTTTTTACTTCAGCACCGTGCGCGCCGCCGCCACGATCTGGCGCGACAGCTGCTCCATGCGCGGCGACTGTACCTTCCAGGTATGCCAGTACAGCGCCACGTCGGCGGGCTGGTCCGGCGTCAGCATCTCCACCAGCTTGCCATCGGGGTTGGCCTGCAGCAGCAGTTCCGGCACCATGCCATAACCGAGTCCATAGCGGATCGCATTGAAGTGCGAGGTGGCGCCCGGCACGTAGTGGCAGGGGTAGGCGCCTTCAGGCAGGCCCAGCGCTTCCTGCAGGTAGGACGATTGCAAGGTGTCCTTGCGCGTGTAGGCGACCACCGGCGCCGTGCGTGCCGCCTGGCGTGTCATGCCGTGGGCAAACCACTGCTGGCGAAAGGCCGGCGTGGCCACCAGCCAGTAGCGCATCACGCCCAGCAGCTCGGCCGTGCAGCCGCGCATCGGTTTCGGCTCGGTACTGATGCAGCCGATCGCCATCCCCGTTTCCAGCAAGGTATAGGTGTGATCCTGGTCCTCCACGGTCAGGTCCAGCAGCACGCGTTCCCGGATCAGCACGCTTGACAAGGCCGGGAAAAACCAGGTGCCCATCGAGTCGGCGTTCAGCGCCAGCACCAGGGTCAGCGGCGCATCCTGCTGCACCGCCAGTTCCGCTTCCAGGTCCGCTTCCAGCAGCTTGGCCCGCTTCAGGT
Organism: Janthinobacterium sp.; assembly: GCF_031995485.1. NCBI lineage: Bacteria > Pseudomonadati > Pseudomonadota > Betaproteobacteria > Burkholderiales > Oxalobacteraceae > Janthinobacterium > Janthinobacterium sp. Next base: position 186,654 of record NZ_DAMAGB010000003.1, on the reverse strand, counting down.
ATTGCATCAGGCGCTGGCCCGTGCGCGTGGCGCGGGCAGGGCGGCTGCGCACGATCAAGGCATTGCCGAGCTGGCTTTCGAGCGCGCGCACGCGCTGGGAAATCGCGGGCGAGGTCAGGTGCAGCTGCAGCGCCGCCTGCTCGAAACTGCCCGTCTCGACCACGGCGCGAAACGCATCCGTATGCTTCGGGTTCAGGTCCATGAAGGCTGCCTTACATTAGGAAAATTTATCATTCCCAAATAATACTTACTTTTGATAAGGAACGGCGTGTTGCAATGCACAATGGCGTTTTCGCGCGGTTTCCTTGCGCGCCAGCCTTATCTGGAAGAATAAAATATGCTGCTGTATACGATCTACCTGGTGGCAATCAGCGCTGAAGCCATGTCCGGCGCCATCATGGGCATGCGCCGTGGCATGGATCTGTTCGGCATCGTGATGATCGGCACCGTCACCGCATTGGGTGGCGGCACCATCCGCGACGTGCTGCTGGGCCACTATCCGCTAGGCTGGATCGCCCACCCGGAATACCTGCTGTTTACCGGTGGCGCGGCCGTCGTGACGGCGTTTGTGGCGCGCTATCTGCACCACCTGCGCTCGGTATTCCTCATCGTCGATGGACTGGGACTGGTGGCGTTCTGCGTGATCGGCTGCGATATCGCCATGTCGGCCGGCATGCATCCGGCCATCGTGGTGCTGGCCGGCATGATCACGGGCGTGTTCGGCGGCCTGCTGCGCGATATTCTGTGCAACCAGATTCCGCTGGTGCTGCAGCGCGAAGTGTACGCCACCGTGGCGGTGTTTACCGGTGCGCTGTATGTGGCGCTGCTGCACTTCAAGGTGGACAGTTCGGTGGCGCAACTGGTATCGATCGCCGCCGGCCTGCTGTTCCGCTTCCTGGCGCTGCATTTTTCGTGGCGGTTGCCGAATTTTAATGGGGACCAGGTTCGCGGGTTTGAGTGACGTTTGTGGGGGATGGGGGCGGGTTACGCGCGCAGCGCTAACCCGACCTACGTTATCGTCAGATCCCGCCCATGCAGATATATTTGATGACCAGATAATCGTCGATGCCGTACGACGATCCTTCGCGGCCCAGGCCTGACTGCTTGACGCCGCCAAACGGTGCCATCTCGGTCGAGATCAGGCCCGTGTTGACGCCCACCATGCCCGATTCCAGCCCTTCCGATACCTTCCAGATGCGGCCGATATCGCGCGAGTAGAAATACGCGGCCAGGCCGAATTCGGTGTCGTTGGCGAGCGCCACGGCTTCCTCGTCGGTGGTGAAGCGGAACAGCGGCGCCAGCGGACCGAAGGTTTCTTCCCTGGCCACCAGCATGTCGGCCGTTACATCGGCAATCACGGTCGGCTGGAAGAAGCTGTGGCCCAGTGTGTGGCGCTTGCCACCCGTCAGCAGGCGCCCGCCCTTGGCCAGCGCGTCGGCCACATGCTGTTCGACTTTTTTGACGGCTTTTTCTTCGATCAGCGGACCTTGCGTCACGCCGTCGTCAACGCCATTGCCGACCTTGAGCTTTTCCACCGCCGCCACCAGTTTTTCCGCGAATGCGTCATACACGCCATCCTGCACATACAGGCGGTTGGCGCACACGCAGGTCTGGCCCGCATTGCGGTATTTCGAGGCGATCGCGCCTTCCACGGCCGCATCGAGGTCGGCATCGTCGAACACGATGAACGGCGCATTGCCGCCCAGTTCCAGCGACAGTTTTTTAATGGTCGGCGCACACTGCGCCATCAGCTTGCGGCCCACTTCGGTCGATCCGGTGAAACTGAGTTTGCGCACCAGCGGATTGGCCGTCAGTTCGTCGCCGATCTCCTGCGACGAGCCGGTGATCACGTTGAACACGCCCGGCGGGATGCCGGCGCGCTCGGCCAGAACGGCCAGCGCCAGCGCGGAAAACGGCGTCATGCCGGCAGGTTTGACGATGATCGGGCAGCCGGCCGCCAGCGCCGGGCCCACCTTGCGGGTGATCATCGCGGCCGGGAAATTCCACGGCGTGATGGCGGCGCACACGCCGATCGGCTCCTTGGTCACCACGATGCGGCGGTCCGGCCACGGCGACTGCAGGGTATCGCCCGAGACGCGCTTGCCTTCCTCGGCAAACCATTCGATGAACGAAGCCGCATACTGCACTTCGCCCTTCGATTCACTCAGGGGTTTGCCCTGTTCGGCCGTCATCAGCAGCGCCAGGTCGTCGGCGTGTTCCAGCATCAGGTCATTCCAGCGGCGCAGATAGCCGGCGCGTTCCTTGGCGCTTTTCTTGCGCCAGGCGGGCCAGGCGTCGTTGGCCGCGCTGATCGCGTGCGCCGTTTCCTGTGTGCCCATGGTCGGTACCGTGCCGATGATCTCGCCGGTGGCCGGGTTGCTCACGTCCGTGGTCTTGCCGCTGCCTGCGTCCAGCCACTGGCCGTTGATATAGCATTGCTGGCGCAGCAGTGCGGGATCGTTCAATGTCAGCGTGGTCGGTGGCGTGGTGGTCGGCATGGCAGTCTTTCGGCAAGTGGTTGCAAGGTCTTCGATGGTAGTCCTTTTTCGCTGCGCGCACGATTGCGCCGGTGTGAGCTGGCTCACCGTATGATTGTTTTCACGCGCTTTAACCCCGTTTCGATTGCCGCGCCGTTTCATGATGCATGACCCTTGCCGCCACCGGAGAGAATGCGATGCCCACCGTCCTGAAAACCAGCCTGATGTTATCCCTGAGCTTGCCCCTGCTATTGTCGTTCGCCGCGCATGCCGCCGCTCCCGCCACCGACACGGCGCCGCGCAAGACCCTGGCCCCGTTTGCCAGCGAACAGGCGCTGACGGCCTACCTGGACAAGCTGCTCGCGCAGCAGGAAAAAATCCAGCGGCTGCGGCGCGCCGAGATTCAGCCCATGGCAAAATCGGCGCCCATGCCGGCGCCGGTGGCCGAAGCGTCGTCGTCGAAATCGAGCGAGGTGGCCGGCTCGGTTGCCATCGCGGCAGATGAATCGGTCACCAATACCCAGACGGCCGGCGTCGACGAAGGCGGCATCGTCAAGGTGCATGGCAAGCATCTGGTAATGCTCAGGCGCGGCAAGCTGTTTACCGTCAACGTGGACCGGCAGGCACTGCGGCCGGTGGCGTCGATCGACGCGTTTGCGCCGGGCAGCGATCCGTCCGGCAGCTGGTACGACGAGATGCTGATCTCGGGCGACACCGTGGTGGTGATCGGCTACAGCTACAGCCGCGGCGGCACGGAAGTGGGCCTGTTCGATATCGATGCCGCCGGCCGCCTGGCCTACCGCTCCACCTATCATCTGCGCTCGAACGACTATTATTCGGCGCGCAATTATGCGAGCCGCCTGGTCGGCACCAAACTGGTGTTCTATTCGCCGCTGTCGATGAATGTGCGCCGCGGCGATCCGTTCGGCGGCTTTCCCGCGCTGCGCCGCTGGCGTCCCGAGGCGGTGCCGCAGGACTTCCAGCGCATCGCGCGGGCCACGCGCATCTATCGCACCGATGAAGAGATCGCGCCTGGCGCCGGCCTGACCCTGCATACCGTCACCAGCTGCGACCTGGCCAGCCGCGAAATGCGCTGCGAAGCGAGCGCCGTGATGGGCCCGGCCGGCCGCGTGTTCTATGTGTCGGGCCAATCCGTGTATGTGTGGACCACGCGCCGTGGCGGCGGTTCGGCGGTGTTCCGCATGCCGTTCGACGGCAGCGCGCCCAGCGCCCTGAAAACCTCGGGCGCGCCGGTCGACCAGTTCTCGTTCCTGGAAAGCGCGGACGGCCACCTGAATGTCCTGCTGCGCAAGGAGGGCCGGGGCGACGCCATGTGGGAATCCGACCGTGGCCGTGGTGCGCTGGCGCTGCTGCGCGTGCCATTGAACAGTTTTTCCGATGGCCGCGACAGCGCGCCGGCCGCCAGCTATCGCAGCTTGCCGGGCAGCGGCGACTACGGCCTGCAGAATCGCTATGTGGGATCGTACCTGCTGTACGGCTATCCGGGCAATCCGGGCCAGCGCCAGGTCGATCCGAACTGGCCTTTGCAGCCACTGCAGGCGCTGCGCTGGGCTGACAGGGGCGACGCGCAGGCGCTGGCGCTGCCGCACGGCGTGGAGCGCATCGAGGCGCTGGGCAATGACGCGGTGGTAGTCGGCAGCAAGGACCAGGACCTGCACTTCACCAGCATCCGCCTGGGTTCACAGGCAGCGGTCGCCGGCAGCTATGTGCGGGCCGATGCTGCCCAGGGCGAGACGCGCAGCCACGGGTTCTTCTACAAGCCGCAAACGGCCAGCGAGGGCGTGGTCGGCCTGCCGATACTGGGCGGCGACGAAAGCGCCAATCCGCGCAGCAGCTCGGCCTCCGTGCTGTACCTGCGCAACAGCAGCCTGGCGCTGACGGAACTCGGTGCGCTGGCGGCCAGGAACACGGCGCAGCCGGACGACGGCTGCCGCGCCTCGTGCGTGGACTGGTACGGCAATGCGCGTCCGCTGTTCCTGCAGGGCCGGGTATTTGCCCTGCTCGGCTATGAACTGGTGGAAGGGGCGGTGGCCGATGGCAAAATCCGCGAGACGCGCCGCATCAGCTATGCGCCGCCGGTGCGGGCCCAGAGGTAGGCACGATGATGCACGCGCGGCGATTGTGGCCGCCGCCCGCTTCGGCTACACTGGTTCGCATGCCAGATACCCTACAGAGCACCACCGATGAAGAGCTGATGCTGCGCTACGGCGGCGGCGACCTGCCGTCGTTTCGCGAACTGTACCGGCGCCACAGCCAGGGGCTGTACCGTTTCGTGGCGTGGCGTTCGCCGCGCCGCGCCTGGGTTGACGAGATCGTGCAGGACGCCTGGGCCAGCCTGCATGCGGCGCGCGCCAGCTACCAGCCGCAGGCGGCGTTTCGCACCTGGCTGTACCAGCTTGCGCGCAACCGCCTGATCGACATGCTGCGCCAGAAGGAACCGCTGCCGCTCGATATCGAGGTGCTGGCCGAGGTGCCGCACGAGGCGCACACGCCGCAGCAGACGTTCGAGCAGAAGCAGCGCCACGCACTGCTGCATGCGGCCATTGCGCTGCTGCCGGTGGAACAGAAGGAAGCGCTGGTGCTGCAGCAGTTCAGCGCCATGAGCGTCAACGAGATCGCCGTGGTGACGGGCGCCGAACCGGAAACGGTGAAAAGCCGGCTGCGCTACGCGATGCAGAAATTGCGCGCGCAGTTTGACGCCAGCGGCGCGGGAGGACGAGCATGACTATCGAACATCAAGACGAAGAACTGACTGCGCTGCTGGCCAGCCTGCCGCAGCCCTCGCCAACCGCAGAACTCGATGCGGCGATCCTGGCCGATGCCGAAACGGCGCTGGCCACGCCGGTGGCCGTGGTCCCGGTGGCAAATGCTATGGCCGCCAACGACAGCGCCGATGGCGCCGTGCGCACCTTGCCGGCCAAAAAGCCGCTTGATTATCTGGCGCGCTGGCGCATTCCGTTGGGCCTGGCCGCCGCCGTGCTGCTGACCTTTAATCTGGTTGGCGGCGATTTCTTCGGGCACAAGCAGGCGCAGTTCCCCGTGGTTGGCGAACCGCGCGATCCTCCTGTGGCGCCGTCTGCGGCCGACATGGCGCAGCCCGCGCCGCCGGTGCAGGCCGAAGCCATGCGTGCCGAACCCTCGGTGCGGCGCGCGATGACGGCACCTGCGATGACGGCACCTGCGCCGATGCCGGCGCCGCCAAAGCTCGACGCCTCCGTCTGGCTGGTGAAAATCGACGGCCTGCTCAAGGCCGGCCAGGCGCCGGCGGCGAAGCAGGAGTGGGCCGCGTTCCGCCAGGCGTATCCCGATTATCCGGTAGAAAAGCAGCTGCAACGCCAGCTGGAACCGTAGGTCGGATTAGCGCGGCGAAGCCGCGCGTAATCCGACGATATTGTTGGCGTCGGCGGTGGTGTCGGATTACGGCGCCTTGCGCTTAATCCGACCTGCCCAACCTGCCCAACCTGCCCGACCTGCGCGCTTCAGATTCCTTTTTTCTTTTCCCACACCGCGCTGCCGACAAATACGGCGGCGCACACCCACATCACGGCCGGCAGCGCATTGACGCCCGCCGACTGCATCAGCACGCCCGTCAGCAGCGGGCCGCCGCCGCTGGCCGCGCCCCAGGTAGCGTTGACGATGGCGCTGGCGCTGGTCAGCGGCAGGCCCGTAAAACGCTCGCCGCAGGCTACCAGCGCCAGCATGTAGATGCCGCCGGCCGCTGCTCCCAGCAACAGCAGCACGCTCCACCACAGCCACGGCGTGCCGACGGCAAACGGCAGCAGCGGCAGCAGCAGGCAGACGGCCACGCCGCAGCCGGTGTGGACTCTTGCGCGGCCATAGCGGTCCGCCATCCAGCCCAGCGCGAACTGCAAACCCGTGTCGCCGACCAGCACCACGGTGGCCGACAGCAGCGCCAGCTCGGTGCCCATGCCGTGCCGTATCGCGTACAGCGGCAGCAGGCTCAATGCCAAGGTGTCGAACAGCGCAAAGAAGGCGGCGCCCAGCACGATCATCGGCATGCGCGGCAAAATCAGGCTCCATTTCAAGCCCGGCTCGTTCGCTTCGCCGGCATCATGTTCCGGGCCGCTGTTCGAGATCAGCATCAGCCCGGGCAGCGCCAGCAAAAACAGCAGGCCGCAGGCGGCAAAGCTCCATTGAATTTTGTCGTTGAAAGCGGCCACCAGCGCGGGGCCGATCAGCTGGAAAAAGGTAAAGCTGGTGGTGTACATGGCCACCACCTTGCCGCGTGCATGATCGGGCGCCAGGCGGTTGACCCACGCCTCGCCGATGGTAAACAGCACGCCCATGGCGCCGCCGAACACGAAGCGCAGCACGCTCCATGCTACCAGGCTGTCGCTGCACTGCATGGCGATGGTGGCCAGCGATGCCGCCCACACGGCGCCCAGCATGGTGGCGCGCGCGCCGTAGCGTCCCACCCACCGCGACACGAAGGGCGAAGCGGCCAGGATGCCCAGCGCGCTGAAGGCCGTGATCATGCCGATCACGTCGGTGCCGACGCCGCGCCGGTCCAGTGTGAGGGCGGTCAGCGGCATGGTGGCGCCCAGCCCCAGGCCGACCACGCCGATGCTGACCACCAGGGCAAAGAAGTCACGCCAGGGCATGCTTTTCATGGCGTTTCTCGCAAGACGGGCATATGATTAATTCACTTGTAGCAATAATAAAGGCGGTAGTGTAGCCGCTGCCGCGCCATTGATCACGCGGTTGATCATGCCCATGCTCGCGGCCATTGGTGTGGCTGTTTAGCAACTCTATCCTGTAGAGTAGGGGCGAAGGCGCTGCATCGTGCAGCCAACCAACAGGATCATCACGCTATCGAGAGCAAAACCCATGCGCCGTCCCATCGTCCTTGTTCCCGCCTGCCACCGCCAGCTGGGCAGCCACGCGTATCACACGGTGCAGGATAAATACCTGCATGCGGTGTTGCATGCGTCCGGCTGCATGCCGCTGGTGCTGCCTGCCTTCGGCAAGGACGCCGACCTGGACGCGGCGCTGCAGATTGCCGACGGCGTGCTGCTGACCGGCTCCGCCTCGAATGTCGATGCGCGGCTGTACGGCCAGCAGATCGAATTGCCCGAACTGCCGCAGGACCCGGCGCGCGATGCCACCACCATGCCCCTGATCCACGCCGCGCTGGCGCGCCAGCTGCCTTTGTTTGCGATCTGCCGCGGCTTCCAGGAGGTCAACGTGGCGCTCGGCGGCTCGCTGCACCAGGCCGTGCATGCGGTGCCCGGCATGCAGGACCACCGCGAAAATATCCATGACACCCTGGCGCGCCAGTATGCGCCGGCGCACCGGGTCCGCCTGACGCCCGGCGCGCTGCTGTCTCGCATCCTTGGTGGCGAGAGCGAGATGATGGTCAATTCCCTGCATGGCCAGGGTATTGCCCGGCTGGCCGACGGCCTGCTGGTGGAAGCGCTGGCCGACGACGGCCTGGTGGAAGCCTGGACGGTGGCGGGCACGCCCGGCTTTGCGCTGGGCGTGCAGTGGCATCCTGAATGGCAGGTAGCGGACAACCCGCAATCGATGCGGCTGTTCGAAGCTTTCGGCCAGGCTTGCCGCGACTACCGGCATGCGCAACACGGACAGACAGAATAAGGAAGCAAAAAAAGCGCGCCGCAGCGGTGATGGGCGGCGCTTGATCAAGACCGGCGAGAGGATGGACGAGATGGCGATACGCGAGAACTTCACTTATACCGATATGGACCTGTGGCTCAATGAAAAGCGGGTCACGGAAATCGAATGCCTGGTGCCCGACCTGACGGGCGTGGCGCGCGGCAAGATCCTGCCGCGCGGGAAATTCACCCAGGAGCGCGGCATGCGCATCCCGGAGGCCGTGCTGGGCATGACGGTAACGGGCAATTACCCGGTCGACGACGGCGGCTATGACCGCGCCATTTCCAGCACCGACCGCGACATGATTTTAAAGGCCGACCCCACCACCATCACCATGGTGCCGTGGGCCACCGACCCGACCGCCCAGGTGATCCACGATTGCTATTTTGCCGATGGCGCGCTGGTCGATTTCGCCCCGAGATCGGTGCTGCGCCGCGTGCTCAAACTATATGCGGACAAGGGCTGGAAGCCGGTGGTGGCGCCCGAACTCGAGTTCTACCTGACGGCGAAAAATACCGATCCGGACTTGCCGCTGAAACCGCCGATCGGCCGCAGCGGCCGCGCCGAGACCAGCCGCCAGGTGTACAGCATCGATGCCGTCAACGAGTTCGATCCGCTGTTCGAAGATATCTACGATTACTGCGAACTGATGAACCTCGACGTCGACACCCTGATCCACGAGATCGGCGCCGGCCAGATGGAAATCAACTTCCTGCACGGCGATCCGCTGGGCCTGGCCGACAAGGTGTTCTTCTTCAAGCGCACCCTGCGCGAAGCGGCCCTGAAGCACGACATGTATGCCACTTTCATGGCCAAGCCGATGGCCGGCGAGCCCGGGTCGGCCATGCATGTGCACCAGAGCGTGGTCGATGCGAAAACGGGCCTGAACATCTTCAGCAACGAGGACGGCTCGGCCGCGCCGATCTTCAAGCACTATATCGCCGGCCTGCAGCGCTATATGCCGTCGGCCATGGCGATCGTCGCACCGTATGTGAATTCGTATCGCCGCATCGTGCGCCATACGGCAGCGCCGATCAATATCCAGTGGGGCCTCGATAACCGTACTGTCGGTTTCCGCGTGCCCGAATCGGGGGTGCAGGACCGGCGCGTGGAAAACCGCATTATCGGCGCCGATGCCAACCCTTACCTGGCACTGGCCGTCACGCTGGCCTGCGGCTACCTGGGCATGACGGAACAGCTGGAAGCGACGCCGATGATGGTCGGCAGCGCCTACGACATGAAGTTCGAACTGCCGCAAGGCCTGCCGGAAGCGCTGCAGCTGCTGCGCGGCGAAGACAAGCTGCGCACGGTGCTGGGCGACCGATTCATCGACGTGTATGCGGCCATCAAGGACCTGGAACACCAGGAGTTCATGACCGTCATCAGTCCGTGGGAACGCGAACACCTGTTATTGCACGTATAAGGAATCACCTATGAATACAAATAACAATCCGCTGGCGCCGAGCGCCGCCTTTATCGCCTCGGTGGCGCAGAAAAACGCCACGCCGCAGGTGTATGACACGGCCGCCATCCAGAAGATGGACTCGGCCCACTACCTGCATCCATTTACCGATTTCCAGGACCTGGCCGCCAAGGGCGCGCGCGTGATGGTGCGCGGCGAGGGCGTCTACCTGTGGGACAGCCAGGGCAAGAAGATCGTCGACGGCATGTCGGGCCTGTGGTGCGTCAATGTCGGCTATGGCCGCACCTCGATCTCGCAAGCGGTCTACCAGCAGATGGAAACGCTGCCGTTCTATAACAGCTTCTTTGGCACTACCAACCTGCCGGCCGCGCAGCTGGCGGCCAAGCTGGCGCAGATCTCGCCGCCGCAGTTCGAGCATGTGTTCTTTACCAGCTCCGGCTCGGAAGCGAACGACACCAACCTGCGCATGGTGCGCCGCTACTGGGACCTGCTCGGCTACAAGGAGCGCCACACCATTATCAGCCGCCACAACGCCTATCACGGCAGCACGGTGGCAGGGGCGTCGCTGGGCGGCATGGATGGCATGCATGCGCAGGGCGGCCTGCCGATCCCCGGCATCGTGCATATCGGCCAGCCCAATTACCTGGAAGCGGGCCAGGGTCTCACGCCCGAGGAATTCGGCCTGAAGGCTGCCGGCTGGCTGGAAGAAAAGATCCTGGAAGTGGGCGCCGACAAGGTGGCGGCCTTTATCGGCGAACCGGTGCAGGGCGCGGGCGGCGTGATCATTCCGCCGTCGACCTACTGGCCCGAAATCCAGCGTATCTGCGACAAGTACGGCATCCTCCTGATCGCCGATGAAGTGATCTGCGGCTTCGGCCGCCTGGGCCGCTGGTTCGGCTCCGAACTGTTTGGCATCAAGCCGGACCTGATCACGTTCGCCAAGGGCGTCACCTCCGGCTACGTGCCTTTGGGTGGCGTGATGGTGGGCGAGCGCGTGGCGCGCGTTCTGATCGGGAAGGGCGGCGAATTCACGCACGGCTACACGTACTCGGGCCACCCGGTGGCGTGCGCGGCGGCGCTGGAAAATATCCGCATCATCGAAGAAGAAGGATTGGTGCAGAAGGTGGCAGAGGATACGGGGCCGTATCTGAAAGAGCGCTTCGCCGCGCTGGCTGACCATCCGCTGGTGGGGTATGCGGACAGCTGCGGCCTGGTGGCAGGCCTGAACCTGGTGCGCAGGAAGGGCGCCACCGTGCACGAGAACGAACTGTTCGACGAGGAGCAGGGCGTGGGCATGATCTGCCGCGGCCACATGTTCGACAACGGCGTGATCATGCGCGCCGTGGGCGAGCGCATGATCGTCGCGCCGCCGCTGGTGATGACGCGCGCGCAGATCGACGAGATGACGGACCTGATCCGGGTTTGCCTGGACCAGACCTATGCGGATGTGCAGGCCAAGGGCTGGGTGTAGGATTTACACCAAAATCAGGGCGCTTACTGCATTTTCTGGAGCGCTCTGGCAGCAGTTCCGCTAAACTTCCATCCTGGCCGCTCTTTGTAGCGGCCAGTTTTTCATTGTTCACCCCATTCCAAGCTACCCACCCATGACGATAGCAACATCTGCCGCGTCGGCCAGCGACGCCCGAGCGCCATTCCTGCTGATAGACCAGCTGGTCAAGGAATTCGACGGCGTGCGCGCGGTCAATGATATTTCCGTGAGCATCAACCAGGGCGAGATCTTTGCCCTGCTGGGCAGTTCAGGCTGCGGCAAGTCGACCCTGCTGCGCATGCTGGCCGGTTTCGAGACGCCGACCTCCGGCCGCATCGAGCTTGGAGGCAGCAGCATCGTCGACGTGCCGCCGCACCAGCGGCCGATCAACATGATGTTCCAGTCGTATGCGCTGTTCCCGCACTTGTCCGTATGGGACAACATCGCGTTCGGCCTGCGCCGCGACGGCCTGCCGAAGGGGGACATCAGCGCGCGCGTCGAGCAGATGCTGGCGCTGGTGCAGCTGACGCCGTATGCGAAGCGCAAGCCGCATCAATTGTCCGGCGGCCAGCAGCAGCGCGTGGCGCTGGCGCGCAGCCTGGCCAAGCGGCCGCAGTTGCTGCTGCTCGACGAGCCGCTGGGCGCGCTGGATAAAAAACTGCGCGAGCGCACGCAGATGGAACTGGTCAATATCATCGAGCAGGTAGGCGTTACCTGCGTGATGGTCACGCACGACCAGGACGAGGCGATGAGCATGGCCACGCGCATCGCCGTGATGAGCGAAGGGCGCATCCTGCAGGTGGGCGCGCCCGGCGAAATCTACGAGACGCCGAACTGCCGCTTCGTGGCCGACTTTATCGGCAGCGTCAACCTGTTCGACGGCCGCATCACGGAAGACGAACCCGATCACGTGGTGGTCGATACGCCGGAAGGGCGCCATTACGTCGCGCACGGCATCACCGGCAACCTGGGCATGGATGTGTCGGTGGCGGTGCGCCCCGAAAAAATCGGTATCCAGCCCGACGCGCCCTCGCTGGAGGAACGCGCCTCGGCGGCGGAACATGGCTACAACTGCGCCCAGGGCGTGATCGTCGCCATGGCGTATTTCGGCAACGAGACCAGCTACCATGTGCGCCTCGACAGCGGCACGGTGGTGAAGGTGTCGCGCACCAATGCGGCGCGCCATGACGTGTCGCGCCTCGAGCGCGAGCAGCGCGTCTGGGTCTGGTGGGATGGCGCCGACATCGTCGTGCTGACCAGCTGAGGCCTGCATGAATTCTCTTCTGCATTCGCTGCGCAATCTGCTGACCCTGCGTTGGGCCACCGGGCGCAATGCCGTTATCGCCGTGCCGGCGCTGTTCCTGACCGCCGCCTTCCTGATCCCGTTTCTGATCGTGCTGCGCATCAGCCTGTCCGACATGGACACGGCCGGCAGCCCGTTCGGCGGCCTGCTGTCGTATGTCGACGGCATCGTGGTGCTGAAGGTAAAAGTGGCAAACTACCTGTTTATCGCCGCCGATGAACTGTACCTGCTCACTTATCTCAGTTCGATCAAGTATGCGGCCATCACCACCGCCATCTGCCTGGTGGTCGGCTACCCGTTTGCCTACTTCATGGCGCGCGCCAAACCGTCGACGCGGCCGATCCTGATGATGCTGGTGATGCTGCCGTTCTGGACCTCGTTCCTGCTGCGCGTGTATGCGTGGAAGGGCATCCTGGCCAACCACGGCCTGCTGAACGACCTGCTGATCGCGCTGGGCGCGGTGACGGAACCCGTGCAGATGATGAACACTTCGTTCTCGCTGGTGGTCGGCATGGTCTACGCCTACCTGCCGTTCATGATCCTGCCGCTGTACGCCAACCTGGTGAAAATGGACATGCGCTTCCTGGAAGCGGCGGCCGACCTGGGCGCCACGCCGCTGCAGGCGTTCTGGCGCATCACGGTGCCGCTGTCGAAGTCGGGCATTATCGCCGGCGCCATGCTGGTCTTTATTCCGTCGGTGGGCGAATACGTGATTCCCGAGCTGCTCGGCGGCCCGGAAACGCTGATGATCGGCCGCGTGCTGTGGGACGAATATTTCACCAATAACGACTGGGCCATGGCCTCGTCGGTAACGGTGCTGGTGATCCTGCTGATCCTGGTGCCGATGGCGATCTTTAACAAATACAAGACGGACCAGAACCAGGGAGAGAAGCAATGAACGGGCGTACTTTCCTGCAGCGCTGGTTCGGCCGTGGCTGGCTGTCGCTCGGCTATCTGTTCCTCTACCTGCCCATCATCGTGCTGGTCGTGTTCTCGTTCAACAGCTCGCGCCAGGACATGGTATGGACCGGTTTTTCCCTGCGCTGGTACCAGGAGCTGATGAGCGATACGGAGATCATTTCGGGTTTCGGCCTGTCGCTGAAGATCGCCTTCATGTCGGCCACGTCGTCTGTCATCCTCGGTACTTTTGCCGCCTTTGCGCTGACCAGCTACCAGCGCTTCAGGGGCCGCACGCTGTTCTCGTCCATGGTCAGCGCGCCGCTGGTCATGCCCGAAGTGATTATCGGCCTGTCGCTGCTGCTGATGCTGGTGTCGATGCAGAAGGTGTTCGGCTTCCCTGAACGCGGCGTGGCGACCATCTGGCTGGGCCACACCCTGCTGGGCATGGCCTATGCCACCGTGGTGGTGCAGTCGCGGCTGCAGGAGATGAGCAAGTCCCTGAGCGAAGCGGCGATGGACCTGGGCTGCCGCGCGCACCAGGTGTTTTTCCTGGTGACGCTGCCCAATATCACGCAGGCGCTGGCATCAAGCTGGCTGCTCACATTTACGCTGTCGCTGGACGACGTGGTGCTGTCGGCGTTTTTGTCTGGCCCCGGTTCCACCACCATGCCGCTGGTGATCTTTTCGCGCGCGCGGCTGGGGCTCGATCCGCGGGTGAACGCGATTGCCGCGCTGACGATCCTGGTGGTGACGATTGCCGTGATTATCTATGCCGTGATGCTGGCGCGCAGCGAGCGCCGGCGCCGGCGGCAGATGTCGGCGGCGTATATGCTCGACCAGGGGTAGGCTGCTATCGGGCGGGGGAAGTGTGTTGTTTGAGGCTGGTGGTGGTGTCGGATTACGGCCTGCGGCCTAATCCGACCTACCCGACCTACGGCATGGATGGTTTCGCAGGTCGGCTTGGCGCGCAGCGCGCAAGCCGACAGGCAAGCTACATCAGAAGCAGTGTTCCAGCGCCGGGAAACTGCCATCCTTGACGGCTTTGACATAGCCGATCACGGCCTCGTCGATGCTGCTCGCGCCTTCCATGAAGTTGCGCACGAAGCGCGCTTTGCGGCCCGGGAATACGCCCAGCATGTCGTGCATGACCAGTACCTGGCCCGAGCAGTCGGGACCGGCACCGATGCCGATGGTCGGAATCGTCAGCATCTCGGTCACTTCCTTGCCCAATTGCGCCGGCATCGCTTCCATCAGCACGATGGCGGCGCCCGCGTTCTGCAGCGCCAGCGCGTCGTTCTTGAGTTCCGTGGCGCTTTCCGTGCTCTTGCCCTGCACTTTATAGCCGCCCAGCTGGTGCACCGACTGCGGCGTCAGGCCGATATGGGCGCAGATGGGGATGCCGCGCTCGGTCAGGAATTTGACCGTGTCGGCCAGCCAGGCGCCGCCTTCGATCTTGATCATGTGCGCGCCGGCCTGCATCAGGATCACGGCGTTGGCGTAGGCCGTCTCCAGCGTGCCATACGCGCCGAACGGCAGGTCGGCCATCACCATGGCGCTCTTGCTGCCGCGCGCCACCGACGCCGTGTGATACGCCATTTCGGCCACCGTGACGGGCAGGGTGGAATTGTGGCCATTGCAGACCATGCCGAGCGAATCGCCGATCAGCAGGATCTCGACGCCGCAGCGGTCCATCAGCGACGCGAAGCTGGCGTCGTAGCAGGTCAGCATGGAGATCTTTTCGCCGGCGGCGCGCAGGGTGGCCAGCGTGTGGATGGTCACGGCCTTGTTGGCGACAGGCTTGGATGGCGCCGGGGCGGGCGCAGGTGCACCGGCCTTCTCTTTGGCGGCCAGATCGGTTCCTTGCAAATAAGCGGACATAGGTATTCTCTAGAGTAAAAGGGGTACGACGCCGCTAGTGTAGACCTTTATGCCGCGCCGCGCAGGGCGGCATTGTAGAGCAAGCTTGACGGGAATGTCAGAGCCGGCTGATGGCCTGGCCGGCCACGCCAGCGAGATAATCGCTGGCCGCACCTTTGCCCGGCACGGTAATCGCCGGCGCCAGCTCCAGCAGCGGCACCAGCACGAAGGCGCGCTCGGTAAGGCGCGGATGCGGCACCGTCAAGGTGGTGCTGGCAATCTGTTCCGCGCCATACAGCAGCAGGTCCAGGTCCAGCGTGCGGGGCGCATTGCGGTAGGGGCGTTCGCGGCCGTGCGCCGCTTCGATCGCGTGCAGCGCCAGCAGCAGTGCTTCGGCCGGCAGGGTAGTGGTGATGCGCGCCACGGCGTTGATATAGTCGTCGCCGCTCGAATCGATGGGCGCCGTGCGGTAGCTGGCCGAGGCAGCGACGAGCGTGGCGCCGGGCAGGTGCGCCAGGCGCGCGATGGCGTCGGCGACGTTCGCGCGCGCATCGCCCAGGTTGGCCCCGATGCCGATGTAAGCGGTTACCTGCGCCATGACGCTGATTACTCCTCGTGGGTGCTGCCGCTGGTGCTGGCCGCACTGGTCTTGCTGCGCGTGCCGCGGCGTGGCGGACGCTTTTTCTTGACGGCGCCGGGTGCGGCATTGGCACTGGCCAGCAGCGCTTCGCGCGTCTCTTCATCGCCTTCGTAGAACGCGGTCCACCACTCGCCGATTTCCATCTCGATCTCGCCCGAGGCGCAGCGCAGCAGCAGGAAGTCGTAGCCGGCACGGAAGCGCAAATGCTCGAGCAATTTATGCGGCGCCTTGCCGACGCGGCGTTCAAATCTCGGCTGCATCGACCAGATATCGCGCATGTCCGAGCCGATCTTGCGCTGCAGCGCCAGTTTTTCCGTCTGCGAATCGAGCACGTCGTCGGCCGCCAGGTGCAGCGCGGGTATCGTCGACTCTCCGGCGGCGCGGTAGGCAGTCCATTTTTCCAGCACCTGGTGCCACAGCAGCGAGGCAAACAAAAAGCCCGGCGACACGGTCTTGCCGGCGGCGATGCGTTGATCGGTGGCGTCCAGCGCCAGCGTGACGAATTTCGCGCCCAGCGGCTGCTCCAGCACCACGTCGAGCAGCGGCAGCAGACCGTGATGCAGGCCTTCCTTGCGCAGCTGCTGCAGGCAGGCCAGCGCATGGCCGCTCATCAGCAATTTGAGCATTTCGTCGAACACGCGCGGCGCCGGCACATTGTTGATCAGCGGCGCCATGATGGCGATCGGTTCGGCCGTATGCGGTTCGATGTCGAATTTGAGCTTGGCTGCAAAGCGCACCACGCGCAGCATGCGCACCGGGTCTTCGCGGTAGCGCTCTTCGGGCTTGCCGATCATGCGCAGCGTCCTGGCGCGGATGTCTTCCACGCCGCCATGGTAGTCCAGCACTTCCTGCGTGGCCGGGTTGTAGTACATGGCGTTGATGGTGAAGTCGCGGCGCAGCGCGTCTTCGTGCTGCAGGCCGAAGGTATTGTCGCGCAGCACGCGGCCATGTTCATCTTTCGGCGCCGAGTCGGCGCCGGCGCCGCGGAAGGTCGTCACTTCCAGCAGGTCCTGGCCGAACATCACGTGCACGATCTGGAAGCGCTTGCCGATGATGAAGGCGCGGCGGAACAAGCGCTTGACCTGTTCCGGCGTGGCGTTGGTGGCGATGTCGAAGTCCTTGGGTTTGACGCCCAGCAGCAGGTCGCGCACGGCGCCGCCCACCACGAACGCTTCGAAGCCCGCTTCCTGCAGGCTGCTGGTGACGCGGATGGCGTTCGAGGTCACCAGTTTCGGATCGATTCCGTGTTGCGCGGGACCGAGCACGGTGGCTACCGTGGTGTCGCGCGCTGCCTCTTTTTTAACGCCGAGGATCTTGCGGATGAATTTTTTAATCATTGAATAAGTGAAGTGATGGCCAGCCGTGGAGGGATGCGTGTGCGCTCAAGGCGGCGTTGGGGTTGGTCGCGACGGGATGGGTCACCACCGACAGCAGGGGAATGTCGTTATGCGAATCGCTGTAGAAATAGCTGCGCTCGAAATGGCCCAGTTCCTTGCCCAGCTTTTCCAGCCAGGCGTGGGTGTGGGTCAGCTTGCCGGCGCCCAGCGTCGGCGTGCCGATCAGTTTGCCCGTGACATTGCCGGCTTCGTCGTATTCCGGCATGGCGGCGATCAGGTGCTCGACGCCGAGCGCGGCGGCGATCGGCTTGGTGACGAACTGGTTGGTGGCCGTGACGATGGCGATCAGGTCGCCCGCGTCCTGGTGCTGTTTCAGCAGCGCCAGCACTTCGGGACGGATCGCCGGCAGCACCACTTCCTGCATGAACTGCGCATGCAGTTCGTCGAGGCGCGCGCGCGGGAATTGCGCCAGGTTGCCCAGCGCGAATTCCAGGTATTCCACGGCGTCCAGCGTGCCGGCCTGGTACTGGGCAAAAAAGCCGTCGTTGCGGCGGGTGAATTCGGCGGCGTCCACCACGCCGGCGCGTACCAGGAATTCGCCCCACTCGTGATCGGAGTCGATGGGCAGCAGGGTATGGTCGAGGTCAAACAGGGCCAGATTCATCATTCTTTCGCTTCCGCCTGCAACAACTCGCGCAACAAGGGCAAGGTGATCGGACGTTGGGTTTCAAGGGAGTAGAGGTCGAGTGAGTCCAGCATCGTCGACAGCGAACGCATGTCGCGCCGGAAATGGGACAGCAGATAGGGTAACACGCCCGGCGACAAGGTCAAGCCGCGGGTGGTGGCAGCCTGGGTCAGCGCGGCGATCTTTTCATCGTCCGTCAGGCCATGGATCTGGTAGATCAGGCCCCAGCCCATGCGCGTGCGCAGGTCTTCGCGCACCGGCAGCACGGCCGGCGGCACGGCGCCGCTGCACACCATGTAGGCCTGGTTGGCGCGGATTTCATTGAACAGGGCAAACGCGTCGATCTGCGCCAGCGGCGAGAGTTTTTCGCAGTCGTCGAGCAGGTACAGGTCGACCTCGGGGGAATACACGAATTCGGACTCGATCGAGAACGGCGAGATATAGCGCGCGCGCTCGGTGCTGGCCAGGGCCTTGAGCAGATGGCTCTTGCCGGCCGCCAGTTCGCCCCACAGATAGGCAAAATGTTCGCGCGACGTGCGCGCGGCGAACTGGCGCATCAGCTGCGCCACTTCGGCATTCTGTCCCACCTCGAAGGTATCGAGGCTGTGCGCCTGCTCTGTGCCTAGATCGAGCACCAGTTGTTTCATGGCGTACGCCTTGTCCTGTTTTTCATTACTGCGTATGCATCGCGAGTGTTGTGATGTTGATATGATAGACGCTTTTAATCATGCATTATAGAAGCTGCACGACAGGTAGTGGCGTCTTAGATGCGTGAAAGCGGCCATCCGTCGCAGCCACGGCAATGAAGTTTCCGATTTTGCGTTAAAAAAAGGCAGTTAATTACAAACTCAGGGGTCAGTTTGATAAAATAGCGTCTTGATCGACCGGATTGACCGGCTGGCGCGCCGCTCGCATGAGATTTGAAGTCCTGTTTCAGGCCTTGCATGCGCGGGCGTGTCCTTCGATATCCGCCTTCTATTCCGCCTTCTATTTTACCGCCTCCGCTGCCACCACACCATGAACCAGACCTCTAATGTTTCCCTTTCCTACCGTGACGCTGGCGTCGATATCGACGCAGGCGACGCTTTAGTCGAAGCAATCAAGCCTTACGCCAAGCGCACCATGCGCGAAGGCGTGATGGGCGGCCTGGGCGGTTTCGGCGCCATGTTCGAAATCAGCAAGAAGTACAAGGAGCCGGTGCTGGTGTCGGGCACCGACGGCGTGGGCACCAAGCTGCGCCTGGCGTTCGAACTGAACCGCCATGACACGGTCGGCATCGACCTGGTCGCCATGAGCGTCAACGACATCCTGGTGCAAGGCGCCGAACCGCTGTTCTTCCTCGACTACTTCGCTTGCGGCAAGCTCGACGTGGCGATCGCCACCGACGTCATCAAGGGCATCGCCCAGGGTTGCGAACAGGCCGGCTGCGCGCTGATCGGCGGCGAAACGGCGGAAATGCCGAGCATGTACCCGGCCGGTGAATACGACCTGGCGGGCTTTGCCGTGGGCGCAGTGGAAAAAGCCAATATCATCGACGGCACCAAGATCGCTCCGGGCGACGTGGTGCTGGGCCTGGCCTCGTCGGGCGTGCACTCGAACGGTTACTCGCTGGTGCGCAAGATCATCGAAGTGGCGAAACCGGACCTGGAAGGCGACTTCCACGGCCGCAAGCTGGCCGACGTGCTGATGCAGCCAACGCGCATCTACGTCAAGCCGCTGCTGGCGCTGATGGCTTCGATGGAAGTCAAGGGCATGGTGCACATCACCGGCGGCGGCCTGGTGGAAAACATTCCACGCGTGCTGCAGCCTGGCCTGGTGGCCGAGCTGGACTCCACATCGTGGACCATGCCACCGCTGTTCACCTGGCTGCAACAGCATGGCGGCGTGGCCGATGCCGAAATGCACCGCGTCTTCAACTGCGGCATCGGCATGACCGTGATCGTCTCGGCCGAGAACGCCGCAGCGGCCATCGAGCAGCTGGAAGAAGCGGGCGAGATCGTCTACACCATCGGCAAGATCCGCGCGCAAGTGGGCGACGAGCATCAAACGATTGTGATCTGAGCGTTCCACGCGTCAATGAAAAAAGCAGGCTTTGAAACAGCCTGCTTTTTTTACGCCTGCAGCATTCAGGGCTTGAGGATCTTCGCCACCCTGGCGCAGCGCAGCCGGAACGCATCCGGCATTTTCGAGCCCAGCAGCGGACGCAGGTACAGGCGGAACGCGTCCGTCACATCGGTGCCGCTGTCGCTGATGAATGCGTCGTCCATGGTGCGCGTTTTGCCCGCCACATCGGTCAGGGGCAGCAATTCGTAGTCGACCGAATAAAAGCCCGTGCGCTTGATGGCGACCGAGCCGTCGCGCTCGCCCCACATCGCGTATTGCACCGCTTTTTCGCCGACCTCGCGCGCTTCGCGCTGGTCCACATCCGACACGCAGCCGATAAACGAGCGTTGCAGATAGCCGAAGGTGTCGCCGCGCACGCGCTTGATGCCCAGCTTGACCTTGATTTCGTCGCACAGCAGGTCGGCCAGCGCGCCGGTGCCGGACAACTGCACATTGCCGTGCGCGTCGCGCTCTACCTCCTTGGCCAGCAGGCTGGCGATCGGCTCGCCGGACGCATCGTGGATGCCTTCCGAGACGGCGATCACGCAGCGGCCGTGTTTTTCGTACACGGCTTTTACATCGGCCAGGAACTGTTCCAGCACGAACGTGCGCTCCGGCACGTAGATCAGGTGCGGGCCGTCGTCGGGAAATTTCTTGCCCAGCGCGGAGGCGGCCGTCAGAAAGCCCGCATGCCGGCCCATTACCACGCCCACGTACACGCCGGGCAGGGCGGCGTTGTCGAGATTGGCGCCGGCAAACGCCTGCGCCACGAAACGCGCGGCCGAGGGGAAGCCTGGCGTATGGTCGCTGCCGACCAGGTCGTTGTCGATGGTTTTCGGGATATGGATGCAGCGCAGCGGATAGCCGGCCTTTTGCGCCTCTTCGCTGACGATGCGCACCGTGTCGGACGAATCATTGCCGCCGATATAAAAGAAGTGCTCGATTTCGTGCGCGCGCAGCACTTCGAAGATTTGCTGGCAGTAGGCGATATCGGGCTTGTCGCGCGTGGAGCCCAGCGCCGACGACGGCGTGGCGGCCACCAGTTCGAGGTTGTGGCTGGTTTCCTGCGTCAGGTCGACAAAGTCTTCGTTGATAATGCCGCGCACGCCGTGCAGCGCGCCATACACGCGCGTGACGTGCTGGAAACGGCGCGATTCGAGCACCACGCCCACCAGCGACTGGTTGATGACGGCGGTGGGTCCGCCACCTTGCGCAACAAGAATTTTTCCGGACGGCATGGCATTTCCTTGCAAGTGGTTCGGCCCTCCAGCCTACTCCTGTTTGGCCGCCGGGCGGTCTTTTCCGATGTGCTTGTCCAGGAAAAGTTCTGCGCGGCGCCAGAAGTCGTTGCGGTTTTTCGGCAGCGACCAGCCATGGCCTTCTTCCTCGTACACCACCCATTCCACCTGCGGATTATGTTCCCTGACCGCCGCATAAAACTGCTTGCCGTGGTACAGCGGCACGCGCCGGTCCTGCGCGCCATAGGCCAGCAGCAGCGGCTGGGTGATGCGCGCCGCCTGGGCCAGCGGGGAAGTGGCCTTGAACTGCGCGGCATCCTTGAGCGGGTCGCCGATCAGCTCGGGCATGCCGTACTGCTTCCAGTCGTCGCTCATGTCCGAGGCGAAGCTCCAGTGACCGCTGTACAGCAGGCCGATATCGGTCACGCCCACCAGGTCGATGCCGCAGCGGTACAAGTCAGGATCGTTGACCAGTCCCATCAGGGCGGCATAGCCGCCATAGCTGCCGCCGGCGATGCAGATGCGGTCGCTGGCGGCCACGCCCTGTGCGATGGCCCAGCGGGCGCCGTCGGCGATATCGTCCTGCATCTTGAGGCCCCATTGCTTCCAGCCGGCCCGGAAATGCTTGCTGCCAAAACCGGTGCTGCCACGGTACTCGGGTTCCAGCACGGCGTAGCCGCGCGAGGCCAGGAACTGCACCTCGCCATCCCATTCCCAGGACGTGCCGCGCACATACGGGCCGCCATGCACCAGCACCACCAGCGGCAGATTCTTGCCGCTGCTGTGTTTCGGCACCGTCAGCCAGGCGGGAATGCGCAAGCCGTCGCGCGCCGGGTAATGCACCAGCTGTTGCGTGCTCATCTGGTCGGGCCTGATGCGTGGCTGCGATGCGCCGATCGGCGTCAGCTGCCCAGTTTCGCTGTTGAGCAGGGAAAAGGTGGCCGGCTGCACGTCCGCATATGAGGTCACCACCATGAACGGCGCCTCGCCTTTCGGCGCCACGGAAATCAGGTTGACGGTCTGCGGCAGCGCACGGTCGATGCCGGCCTGGGTGGCGGCCATGGCCGGGTCGAACCAGCGCGTGCCGGTCTTCTCGGCCAGGTAGCGCACACCGAGCAGCTTGCCCTGGCGCAGCAGCAGGCTGCCCTTGAAATCATAGCCGGGCAGTGCCATCACGGGCGCGGGATCGATGCGGTTGGCGGCCAGGTCGTATGCATGCAGGTTCAGCGTATCGCTGCCCAGGCGCGCACTGACGAACAGCGTGCCGTCGGGGCCGAAGGCGAGTGGAGTAAACGCATCCTTGCCACCGAGATAGGCATCGAACCGGGCCAGCTGGCGCCAGGCGCCGCTGGCCGGGTCGCGGTAATGGATCGTGTCGAGATTGCGTTCCTTGGTCACCGCCAGGCGCGGTTCGCCATCCTGGTCCAGCAGCCAGCGGCGCACCTTGCCGGGCGGCGTCACGGGCGTGCTGCGCCCGGTCGTCGTATCAAGGCGCAGCAGGGCCGTGTAGTCGACCTCGCGCGTGGCCGTGTAGACGGTGCTGCGCACATGGATGAAGTTGGAATTTTGCGCGCCGCGCTGGCCCGTCAGGTAAGTGTGCCACGGCAAGGGCTTGTAAATCGAGGTCGACAGGTTGGGCGCGAAGCCCCGCTCGGCCAGCTGGCGAAACTCGCTGCCGTCGCGGTTGACGGCGTACAGGCCGGGCGCATAGCGCAGGTCGCCCGGCGCGCTCTGGCGGTCGCGCGTGGCGTACACCAGGCGCTGCGGATTGACCCATTCCACCTCGCCCACGTCGACATCGTCGAACTGCGCCACCACCTTGATGCTGTTGTCCGCCACATTGACGACGGCCAGCCGCTCGCGTCCGTTCGGTCCCAGCACGCGCACGGCCAGGTGGCGTGCATCGGGCGACAGCAGGACCGAACCGAATTCCGGATTGGCAAAGAAGTCGGCCAGCGGCGGCGGTGCTGCAGCGTTACCCAATGCATTACCGCTTGCCAGCGCGCAGGTGGCTAGCAGGCAGAAACCGCCAAATACAAGGCGGCGCAGATGCTGGAGCAGCATGGTGTCCTTTTGAATTGATAAAAAGATATATATTATCAAATATATAAATTATTGGCTACTCCGGGGCCCGGATATGGTCGACCAGTCCGCTGCTGCTGCGCCTGTTGGGTGCCGGTGTAAGCAGGCTGACCAGGACCGCCGTCGTCATGCCGGCCGGCATGCCGAAGATGCCGGCCGCGATCGGCGCGATATGGAACCACTGGCCGGCAGGCCCGCCGCCCAGCATCGGACTGGTCTGCAGCATGTAGTACAGGCACACGCCAAAGCCGGCCAGCATGCCGGCCACGGCGCCATGGTGGTTGGCACGCTTCCAGAACACGCCCAGCACCAGCGCCGGGAACAGCGTCGAGGCGGCCAGCGAAAAGGCGATGCCCACCAGCGACAGAATATCGGCCGGCTTTTGCGACGCCGCATAGGCGGCGATAAAAGCCACCGCCAGCAGCAGCAGTTTGGAGATCGTCACGCGTTTTTGCGTCGAGGCGGTCGGGTCGACCACCTTGTAATAGATGTCGTGCGACAGCGCGTTGGAAATGGCCAGCAGCAGGCCGTCGGCGGTGGACAGGGCGGCGGCCAGGCCGCCGGCCGCCACCAGGCCGGAAATCACGTAGGGCAGGCCGGCGATCTCGGGCGTGGCCAGCACCAGCACGTCGGCGTCGATGGCAATTTCCGCCAGTTGCACCACGCCGTCGCGGTTGACGTCGACGATGCTGATCAGGGGGCTGAGCTTGTCGACATTGGCCCAGTACGAGACCCAGGTGGGCAGGTGCGCGTATTGCGTGCCGACCAGGGCCGAATAGATATCGTATTTGACCAGCACCGCCAGCGCGGGAATCGTCAGGTAGATCAGCAGGATGAAGAACAGGGTCCAGAACACCGAGACGCGCGTTTCGTGCACGGATGGCGTGGTGTATGAGCGCATCAGGATATGCGGCAGCGCGGCCGTGCCCAGCATCATGCAGAACACCAGCGCCAGGAAATTGTTGCGCTTGATATCGGACTGCGCGCGGTCGGGTGCGGGAAACGGCTGCGCATGCGGCGTGATCGGCTCGGCCCGCTTGAGGTTGAGCGCCAGCGAGGCCTGCCACTGCAGCCGCGCTTCTTCCGGACTCTTCGGATAGGCGATCAGGGCGCGCTCGGTATTGCGGATATCGAACAGCGAAGCGTTGCGCTTGCGCAGGATGTCGAGCTGGCGCTGGATGGCCAGGCGGCCCTCGTCCCACGCGGCGGGCAGGCCATCGAGGCTGGCCTGGTAGTTGCGCGCGCGCTGGGCGTAGATGTCGCGCACCTCCTGTTCCTTCGGATCGCTGCTCAGCACCTGTTCGCGCGCGCTCAGCTGCGTCAGCACCTTGCCGTAGGCAATCTGCGGCACGGGATTGTCGGCATGCTTGACCGACAGCCACATGGCGGGAATCAGAAAGGCCACCACGATGATGATGTATTGCGCCACCTGGGTCCAGGTAATGGCGCGCATGCCCCCCAGGAACGAGCAGACCAGGATGCTGGCCAGGCCCAAGAAGATGCCGACCGAAAAATCGACACCCGTAAAGCGCGAGGCGATCAGGCCGACCGCATAGATCTGCGCCACCACATAGGTAAACGACACCACGATGGTGGCGGCCACGGCCAGCACGCGCACGGGCGCGCCACGTCCGTCCATACCGCCGGCATAGCGGGCGGCGAGGAAATCGGGAATCGTGTACTGGCCGAACTTGCGCAGGTAGGGCGCGATCAGCAGCGACACCAGGCAGTAGCCGCCGGTCCAGCCCATGATGAAGGCCAGGCCGTCGAAGCCGTTCAGGTACAGGCCGCCGGCCAGGCTGATGAAGCTGGCCGCCGAGATCCAGTCGGCGGCCGTGGCCATGCCGTTGAACAGGGCCGGCACGCGCCGCCCCGCCACATAGTATTCGGTGACGTTCGAGGTGCGGCTGATGACGCCGATGGTGGCATACAGGGTAATCGTGGCAAACATGAACAGATAGCCGATCCACACGCGCGACATGCCTTCCTGTTCCAGCACCGTCAGCGCCAATAGAAAAGCGGCAAAGCCGGCGGCAAACAGCAGATAGTAGCGGCACAGGCGCTGGAAGAAACTGCGCTGCGCAGTCGTACCGGTCTTCATGGTGCGTCTCCGGCATGGAACTGCTGGTCGAGCCGGCGCATGCGCCAGGCATAGCAGCCGATGATGGCCAGGTACACCAGCGAGGCGCCCTGGGCCGCCATGTAGAACGGCAGCGGCCAGCCGAACAGCTGCAAGTGCAGCAGTTCGCGCGCATAAAACACGGTCAGGAAACCCGTCAGCAGCCACACCAGCAGCAGGACGATCGTCAGGCGCTGCGTGGCCTGCCAGTGCGCGGCGCGGCGCGTCAGCAGGATGGCGCGCGCGTCCGGCGCCAGTTGTTGCTTACCCATACGTGATGTCGTCCTCGTGCGGTGCTTCCGGCGGCAGCAGGGCGATCGACAGGCGCAGCAGGGTGCCCGGCCATTTCGGCGTCTGCGCGCGCGGATTGTTGAAGATATCAACGTCGGCGCCGTGCTGCTGGGCGATTTCGCGCACGATCGCCAGGCCCAGGCCGCTGCCGTCGACATTGCTGCCAAGAATGCGGTAAAACCGTTCGAACACGTGGGCGCGCTCGGCTTGCGGGATGCCGGGCCCGGTGTCTTCCACTTCCAGGATCGCCATGTCCGGCGTGGCGCGCACGCGCACCGTCACGCTGCCCCCAAGCGGCGTGTAGCGCAGCGCATTGTCGATCAGGTTGCCCAGCAGTTCGCGCAGCATCATGGAATTGCCGGAAATCATGACCGGATGCGCGGGCTGCTCGAAACCCAGGTCGATCTGATGGGCAAACGAGGCTTGTACCCAGTCGTGCACCACGGCGCGCGCCAGCTCGCTCAGTTCGATGGCCTCGAAGGCGGTGCCTGCCTGCGGCTGGTTTTCCGCGCGCGCCAGCGCCAGCAGCTGGTTGACCAGGCGCGTGGCCGCCTCCGAGCTTTTCGCCAGCTGCAGCAGCGAACGGTGGATTTCGTCCTGGTCGGTCTGGCGCAGGGCCAGTTCGGACTGCATGCGCATGCCGGCCAGCGGCGTTTTCATCTGGTGCGCGGCGTCGGCAATAAAGCGCTTCTGCATGTCGATCGACAGCGACAGGCGCGACAGCATGTCGTTGAGCGAGCCGACCAGCGGCGTGATTTCTTCGGGTACCTGGCCCGAGTCGATCGGCGACAGATCGTCGGGCGGGCGCGCGCGTATGCGTTCCTGCAATTGCGCCAGCGGCGACAAGCCGCGCGCCAGCGCAAACCAGACCAGCGCCAGGATGATCGGCAGGATGATGAACTGCGGCAGGATCACGCCCTTGATGATTTCGTTGGCCAGCTGGGCACGCTTTTCCAGCGTCTCGGCCACCTGCACC
This sequence comes from Janthinobacterium sp., assembly GCF_031995485.1. Classification (NCBI taxonomy): domain Bacteria; kingdom Pseudomonadati; phylum Pseudomonadota; class Betaproteobacteria; order Burkholderiales; family Oxalobacteraceae; genus Janthinobacterium; species Janthinobacterium sp. The sequence goes on along the minus strand of NZ_DAMAGB010000003.1, from coordinate 160,079 downwards.
AGCGCACGGCCGTCATCGCCGGCATCCGCGGCCGCATCGGGCGTGTCGATATACGAAAAGGCCACGCGCACGGGCGTGCCATGTACATTGTCGTTGCGAAACAGCACCATGCCGCTGCGGTAGCGCTCGGCATCCTGCGGCGGCGGCAGGTCGCGGTCGCCCGTGACATAGCGGCCCTGCTGGTCGAGCACCAGGTAATACACGGCGTCGACATCGTCGCCGCGCAGCATGTCGCGCGCCGATTTGCCTTGCCCGGGCGCGGGGCCGGCTTGCGCGCCATCGGTCTGCTTGAATTGCTGCACCAGCATGGTGACATTGTCTTCCAGCGCGTGGTCGAACGGCTGGTTGGCGATGCCCTTGGCCACCAGATAGGTGATGGCGATGCTCATCGGCCACAGCAGCAGCAGCGGCGCCAGCATCCAGTCGAGGATTTCGCCGAACAGCGAATGCTGGATGGTCTCGTCCTGCTCGCTGGTGGGCGGCTCGTACCAGTCGTCGTCCGCCACCTCGTCGGCTGGCGCAGCGCGCGGCTTCACTTGGCCGCGTCGCCAGTCTCGGCGTTGACGCGCGCTTCCGAATATTTTTCCAGGCAGTAGCCGAGGCCGCGCACGGTGGCGATGCGCACGCCGCCCACTTCAATCTTCTTGCGCAGCCGGTGCACATACACCTCGATGGCGTTGTTCGATACCTCTTCGCCCCATTCGCACAGGTGGTCCACCAGTTGCTCTTTGGAAACGAGGCGGCCGGTGCGGCCCAGCAGGATTTCCAGCAGGCCCAGTTCGCGCGCCGACAGGTCGATCATCTGCTCGTTGATATAGGCGCTGCGGCCCACCTGGTCATAGCTGAGCGGACCGTGCTTGATGACGGTGGCGCCGCCGCCGGCGCCGCGGCGGGTCAGGGCGCGCACTCTTGCCTCCAGTTCCGACAAGGCGAACGGCTTGGCCATATAATCATCGGCACCGAGATCGAGGCCGTTGACGCGTTGTTCGATGGAATCGGCGGCCGTCAGGATCAGCACCGGCAGCAAGGAAGCGCGGGCGCGCAGGCGGCGCAGCACTTCCAGGCCGCTCAGCTTGGGCAAGCCCAGGTCGAGAATCAGCAGGTCGAATTCCTGGGTAGACAGGGCCGTGTCGGCTTCCTGGCCATTCTTGACGCAGTCGATGGCATAGCCGGACTGGCGCAGCGAGCGGGTCAGCCCGTCGGCCAGCACGCTGTCATCTTCGGCAAGTAAAATACGCATGGCAGATTCCTAAGCTTGCGACATCAGAAGTGTGTATTGTGTTTCATTTTGCGCAAGGTGGCGAATATTTATGAAAAACCCGCTTTGTAATGATCTGTTTCAATTCAAACGCACGTTCCGCTTGCATTAAGCACTGTTTTTTTATACAGTAGTGTCTGTGATGAATTTAACCCCCCCACGCGCCAGTTCGGGCTGAAAGAACAAAATGGACGATAAAAAAGCTGTAGTACCCGCATCGGAAAAAGCCAAGGCGCTCGCCGCCGCGCTGGCGCAGATCGAGAAGCAGTTTGGCAAAGGTTCGGTCATGCGCATGGATGCCAGCGCACCGATCGAAGAAGTGCAAGTCGTGTCGACCGGTTCGCTCGGCCTCGATATCGCGCTGGGCGTGGGCGGCTTGCCGCGCGGCCGCGTGGTGGAGATCTACGGTCCGGAATCGTCGGGTAAAACCACGCTGACCCTGCAAACCATCGCCGAGATGCAAAAACTGGGCGGCACCTGCGCCTTTATCGATGCCGAGCACGCGCTGGACGTCGGCTATGCACAGAAGCTGGGCGTGAACCTGCACGAACTGCTGATCTCGCAACCGGATACGGGCGAGCAGGCGCTGGAAATCTGCGATGCGCTGGTCCGTTCGGGCAGCGTCGACCTGGTGGTGATCGACTCGGTGGCGGCGCTGACGCCACGCGCCGAGATCGAAGGCGACATGGGCGATTCGCTGCCAGGCCTGCAGGCCCGCCTGATGTCGCAGGCGCTGCGCAAGCTGACCGGTTCGATCAACCGCACCAATACCCTGGTCATCTTCATCAACCAGATCCGCATGAAGATCGGCGTGATGTTCGGCAGTCCGGAAACCACCACCGGCGGCAATGCGCTGAAATTCTACGCCTCCGTGCGCCTCGATATCCGCCGCACCGGTTCGATCAAGTCCGGCGACGAAGTGATCGGTAACGAAACCAAGGTCAAGGTCGTCAAGAACAAGATTGCGCCACCGTTCAAGGAAGCGCACTTCGACATCCTGTACGGTGCTGGCACTTCGCGCGAAGGCGAGATCCTGGACCTGGGTTCGGACGCGAAGATCGTCGAGAAATCGGGTTCGTGGTACAGCTATAACGGCGAACGCATCGGCCAGGGCAAGGACAACGCCCGCGCCTTCCTGCAAGAGCGCCCGGCGCTGGCCCGTGAAATCGAAAACAAGGTACGCGCGTCGCTGGGCGTGCGCGAGTTGCCGCCGCTGGCTGCCGAGAAGCCTGAAAAGGCCGACAAGGCTGCCAAGGCAGCCGAAGCCAAGCCAGAGTAGGGCGGAGCAGGTCGGATTGGCGCTTCGCGCGTAATCCGACATCACCACCGGCGCTGACAATGTTGCCGGATTACGGCCCGAAGGGCCTAATCCGACCTACGCACCATACGCGCAAGACGCAGTACCACAATCGCCGCCTCGCGCCAATGCGCCGGGCGGCGATTGTGTTTGGATCGCAGTCACAGTTCAATCAGAAACAAGGTGGGTATATGGCCAAAGTGCAATTAAGCCTGAAGGGCAGGGCGCTGCGCTTTCTGTCGATGCGCGAGCACAGCCGCATGGAATTGCGGCGCAAGCTGCAGCGCCATGCGGAGGAGGGCGACGACGTCGAAGCCTTGCTCGACAGCCTGGAGCAGGCCAACTGGCTGTCGCAGGAACGCTTTTCCGAGTCGCTGATCCATCGCCGCTCGGCCCGTTTCGGCAACAGCCGCATCATGGCCGAGCTGCAAAGCCACGGTATCGCCGGCGAGGCGCTGCAGGAACTGAAGGCCGGCCTGGCCGAAGGCGAAACCGAGCGTGCCTGCGAAGTCTGGCGCCGCAAGTTCGGCACCGTGGCAACGGACGCCGAACAGCGCAGCAAGCAGATGCGTTTTTTGATGCAGCGCGGCTTCTCGCAGCGCGCGGTGCAAGTGGCCATCAAGGGCCTGGAGCCGGAGGACGGGGAATAATTGTTAACTTGCATGCAAGGATCAGTTATTCTGCCCATACACGGTGGCGCATGGTGCGCACCGGCACTTCTGACATGGGATACGGATACCTGATGAGCAACTGGCATGCCGGCTACACCGCCGAAACCGCATACACCTACGGCTATTACACGGAGTTGAACCCCTTGCGCACGCAGTTGCTGCTGCTGAGCTGGGGGATACAGCCGCCCAGAGTCGGCACCGCATGTGAACTCGGGTTTGGCCAGGGCATGACCGTCAATATCCATGCCGCCGCATCAGGCGTACGCTGGCATGGCACGGATTTCAATCCGGCCCAGACTGCCTTTGCGCAGGAACTGGCCGAGGCCTCCGGCAATGGCGCGATGCTGTCGGAACAATCGTTCCAGGATTTTTGCGCCCGCAGCGACCTGCCTGACTTCGATTTCATCGCCCTGCACGGTATCTGGAGCTGGATCTCGCCGGAAAACCAGGCGCATATCGCCGACTTCCTGGCGCGCAAGCTCAAGCCGGGCGGCGTGGTGTATATCAGCTACAACACGCAGGCAGGCTGGGCGGCGATGGCGCCGATCCGCGACCTGATGGAACAGCATAGCCGCGTCATGAGCGCGCCGGGGCAGGATTCGCTGACGCGCGTGGGCAGCGCCTTGTCCTTCATCAATCGCATGATGGAAACCAAGCCGCGCTACCTGCAGGCCAATCCCACCATTGCCGTGCGCCTGCAGCAGATCGGCGAGCAGGATCCGAATTACCTGTCGCACGAATACTTCAATCATTACTGGCAGCCGGTGTCGTTTTCGGCCATCAAGCCGGTGCTCGCTGCCGCCAAGCTCGAGTTTGCCGGCTCGGCCGCCTATCCCGATCATGTGGCGCCGCTCAATCTGACACCCGAACACCTGGCGTTCCTGGCGCAGATTCCCGATCCCACGTTCCGCGAGAACACTGCCGACTTTATCGTCAACCGCCAGTTCCGCCAGGATTACTGGGTCAAGGGCGCCCGCAAGCTGACCGCCCATGAGCAGGCTGGCGCACTGCGCGCCGTGCGCGTCCTGCTGGTGGCGCCGATCGAGCATATCACCATGAAGGTGGTGGGCGCCTTGGGCGAGGCAGACATGGACCAGGCCATCTATGGTCCGCTGCTGGACGTGCTGGCTGATTATCAGCCCCATACGATAGGCGAGCTGCAACAGCGTTTGCCTGCCGATGTGGCCGAACTGGGCAATTTGCTGCAGATGCTGCTGGTGCTGGCGCACAAATCCTGCATTTCACCGGTGCAGGATGACGCCGCGATCGCGCTGGCGCGGCCGGCGACAGCCAGGCTGAACCGGCACCTGCTGGACAAGGCGCTGGGGCGTAACGACCTGGCCGCGCTGGCCAGTCCGGTGACCGGCGGCGGCATCGGTGTGTTGCATTTGCAACAGTTGTTCCTGCTGGCCAGGCTGGAAGGACACCCGACCCCGGATGCGTGGGCGGGGTTCGCCTGGCAGGCTTTCCGCGCACTGCAGCAAACCGTGGTCCGCAACGGCACGGTATTGACGACCGAGGAAGACAACCTGGCCGAACTGGCCGTGCATGCGGAAAGCTTCCGCCATACTGTGTTGCCGATCCTGCAGGCGCTGGGCATAGCTGACTGATCGCTGTCCGACAAGTCGGCGAGGTGGCGGCAGGAACCGTGGCTCTCATGATAACGATCATTCACAAAGTGTATGACTTTATGAAAGTCATGGTTTTATATTTATAATTTGAAATGTTTTTAACTAAGCACTGAAAAATTATGTTGCGGCGCAACCAGCGCGCAATGTGCTACACTTTTAGGGTTTTTGCGGCGCCGCAGGTGCGGTTGCTGTTCGTAGAAGCTGCGAACGGCGTGCTTTATGCACATGGCTGCTTACTAAATTACGCCGCGCAAGCGGCATCGGTCTATGCCCCTGTCAACTCCCGTATCCCGGCGCGCCTTACGGCACACCCGCGTTATCGACGTCCAAGCGTATGTACGCGACGACGGCCTGTGGGATATTGACGCCCGCATCACCGACATCAAATCGTTCGATGCGACCCTGGCCTCCGGCCCGCGTCCCGCCGGCGCTCCCCTGCATGACCTCCATTTGCGCATTACCGTTGATCGCGAGCTGACCATTGTCGAGGCCGAAGCTGCCTCCGATGCCGTTCCCTATCCCGGCTTTTGCGATACCATCAGCCCCGCTTACCAGGCGCTGATCGGTCTGAACCTGTTGAAGAATTTCCGCCGCGACTTGAAACAGCGCCTGGCGGGAATCGCCGGCTGTACCCATTTGACCGAACTGGCGCAAGTCTTGCCGACTGCGACGGTTCAGGCATTTGCCGGCGATGTCTGGTCGACCCGTGACGGTGCGAATGCTGATTTGCCGCATGAAAAGCCGTTCCAACTCGACAAATGCCACGCCCTGCGCACCGATGGCGGGGCAGTTGCACAGTATTACCCGCGCTGGGTAGCCAAAGCGTGATCCCGGCGCTGTTTTTCCTGTTTTTTTTGCACCACTAACCGTATTTTTACAAATCAGTATCAGAAGGGAAGCCAGCATGAAAATCCATGAGTATCAAGCCAAAGAAATCCTCCGGCAATTCGGAGTGACGGTACCACGCGGTATCGCGTGCATGTCCGTCGACGAGGCCGTCAAGGCTGCGGAAACGCTGGGCGGCCCGGTGTGGGTCGTCAAGGCGCAGATCCACGCAGGTGGCCGCGGCAAGGGCGGCGGCGTGAAAGTGGCAAAATCGATCGAACAGGTCAAGGAATACGCTGACCAGATCATGGGCATGCAGCTGATCACGCACCAGACCAGCGCCGAAGGCCAGAAAGTCAACCGCCTGCTGGTGGAAGAAGGCGCCGACATCAAACAGGAACTGTACGTGTCGCTGGTCACCGACCGCGTGACCCAGAAAATCGTCCTGATGGCATCCTCCGAAGGCGGCATGGACATCGAAGAAGTGGCCGAGAGCCACCCTGAGAAGATCCACCACGTCACGATCGAGCCGAGCGTTGGCCTGACCGATGCCCAGGCAGACGACATCGCGACCAAAATCGGCGTGCCTGCCGGTTCCATCGCCGACGCGCGCGTCAACCTGCAAGGCCTGTACAAAGCCTACTGGGAAACCGACTGCTCGCTGGCCGAGATCAACCCGCTGATCGTCACCGGCAGCGGCAAAGTCATCGCCCTGGACGCCAAGTTCAACTTCGACCCGAACGCCCTGTTCCGTCATCCAGAGATCACCGCCCTGCGCGATCTGGACGAAGAAGATCCAGCTGAAATCGAAGCGTCGAAATTCGACCTGGCCTACATTTCGCTCGACGGCAATATCGGCTGCCTGGTGAACGGTGCCGGCCTGGCCATGGCCACCATGGACACCATCAAACTGTTCGGCGGCGAGCCAGCCAACTTCCTGGACGTCGGCGGCGGCGCCACGGCAGAAAAAGTGACCGAAGCGTTCAAGATCATGTTGAAAAATCCAGGCCTGAAAGCCATCCTGGTCAACATTTTCGGCGGCATCATGCGTTGCGACGTGATCGCCGAAGGCGTGATCGCCGCGGTGAAAGCCGTGTCGCTGAACGTCCCGCTGGTGGTGCGCATGAAGGGCACCAACGAAGACCTGGGCAAAAAGATGCTGGCCGATTCCGGTCTGCCTATCATCGCAGCCGACACCATGGAAGATGCAGCCAAGAGCGTCGTTGCCGCTGCTGCCGGTCAAGCTTAATTAAGGAATCAACATGTCCATTCTGATCAATAAAGATACCAAAGTCGTTACCCAAGGGATCACCGGCAAGACCGGCCAGTTCCACACCCGCGGTTGCCGCGACTACGCGAACGGCAAAGCTGCCTTCGTGGCAGGCGTGAACCCAAAGAAAGCCGGCGAAGACTTCGAAGGCATTCCTATTTTCGCTAACGTTACCGAAGCGAAAAAAGAAACCGGCGCCAATGTGTCCGTGATCTACGTTCCGCCAGCAGGCGCGGCAGCGGCGATCTGGGAAGCTGTCGAAGCTGAAATGGATCTGGCCATTTGCATCACCGAAGGCATTCCAGTGCGCGACATGATGGCGCTGAAAGACCGCATGGCCAAGTCGGGCAGCAAAACCCTGCTGCTGGGCCCTAACTGCCCAGGCCTGATCACGCCAGACGAAATCAAGATCGGCATCATGCCAGGCCACATCCATAAAAAAGGCCGCATCGGCGTGGTCTCGCGTTCGGGTACCCTGACCTATGAAGCAGTCGGTCAGCTGACCGCACTGGGCCTGGGCCAATCGTCGGCAGTCGGCATCGGCGGCGACCCGATCAACGGTCTGAAACACATCGACATCATGAAGATGTTCAATGATGATCCGGATACCGACGCAGTCATCATGATCGGCGAAATCGGCGGTCCTGACGAAGCCAATGCTGCTTATTGGATCAAGGACAACATGAAAAAACCGGTGGTCGGCTTTATCGCTGGCGTCACCGCTCCTCCAGGCAAGCGCATGGGCCACGCCGGCGCGCTGATCTCGGGCGGCGCCGACACGGCACAAGCCAAGCTGGAAATCATGGAAGCGTGCGGCATCACCGTCACCAAAAACCCGTCGGAAATGGCGCGTCTGCTGAAAGCCATGCTGTAATACAGCGCGCTTGATGCAGTACAAAAAAGGAGCTTCGGCTCCTTTTTTTATTGTCTGGCGGCCACGTCCATTCTTGTCGCGCAGCGACCGCCGTGGTCGCAAGCGGACACAATGCGTCGCGTTTGTTGCCTTGCTGCCTGCCGCTGCCCGTGCGCCGTTCTGGCATGGCGTTTGCACCCCTGTCGTCGTGATCATGTCGCACAACAGGAGGAAACCATGCGCACGCAGTCCGGATTTACCCTGATAGAACTGATGATCGTGGTGGCCATCGCCGGCATCCTGGCGGCCGTGGCGATTCCGCAATACAGCGATTACACGATGCGGGCCAGGATCAGCAATGTGCTGGCTGCCGCCGCCCCGCTGAAAACGGCGGTGGCCTTGTGCGTGCAGGAAAACGGCGGCGAAGCGGCCGCCTGCAGCACCTCCAGCGAAGCGGCGCCGAGCACCATTCCCGCCTTTAGCGCCACGCGCGAAGTGGCCGGCGCCACCGTCGCCAATGGCGATATCACGCTGACCCTGGCCAATGACCTGGGCACCGGTCTCGGTGGGCAGACCATCACCATGGCCTTGCGCACCGGCAGCAGCAGCCTGACCTGGTTCAACTCGACCACCATTACCAATGTGGCGGCGCGCGAAGCGATTCTGCGCAGTAATATTCCGCAGGCGGCGGCGTCTTTGTGACAGGTGCGTGGCGCTAGACGATTTTCTGGCGGTCGGAAATCAGGGCTTCATAGATCAGGTTCTGCAGCAGCGTATAGTGCGCCGATTCCAGGTCGATGAACTGCAGGCCATAGGTGTAGACATCGTCTTCGCCGCCAACGATGGCGGAAGTGGATTTGCCCGTGCTGACATTCTGGATGCGCGCCCGCGTGGCAATGCGCAGCGGCTGCTGGTGCGGCGGCGCCAGCAGGGTAAACACCAGGGTGACGCCGCTGTCGTCGGGCGTGAGCACGCCGGGCGACTCGATCAGCGCACCCGTGACGCTGAGGTTGACGATACACACGGGCACTTCGGGCTGGTCGCGGCACATCAGTTGCGCCAGCAGCTCCACCTTGACCCGCATCGCCCCGCGCAGGCTGGTGCCGGAGATGGCGTCGGGGAAACTCAGGTGCACATAGTGCAAGGGGCGACCGAACACGCGCAGCACGCTGCATGCAAACGAACACACGCTGACGCCGGAAAACACGCGGATGGTCAGCTTGTCGCCCTCGTCGAGCCCGACCGGCTTGCCGTTTTCCTGTGGCGTCTTGACGATCAGGTACTCGTCGCGGATATAGCCGATCAAGGTGGAAAAATGCCGCACCGGCTTGATGGTGCGATGCGTGATGAACTGGATGCGCCCACCCACCTGCAGATTCATCGCGTCGAATTCGAACTGTTCGAGCTTGGTTTCCATAGGTGTTTCCTTGCCTGTCATGCGCGTTCTTTCTCAGGGGATGGCCAAAACGCAGTATGCATGACTCTGGTCGAAAAAGCATGTGGATCAAAAAATGCCGATGGACGGCCCATCTGTTTTACAATCCAGCCAACCTTGTTCATCCTGAAAGACACCATGGCGCGCAGCTACTTCTGGACCATGTTATGCCTGATCCTGCACCAGATCGACGCCGCCTACTGGCGCGAATGGGAAATGTTCTACCTGCCCGGCGGCGTGCAGGGCTTCCTGGTGTTTAACCTGATGGCGATCGCGGTGGTGCTGGCCGGCTACCGGCAGGTCCTGCTGGCCTTGCCGCGTGCGCGCCTGTACGCCGGCATCTGCGGCGCGCTGGGCGTGGCTACCTTCCTGATCCACGCCGGCTTTGCGCTGGCGGGGATGGAACAGTTTCATTTGCCGCTGTCGATGGCGATTATCGTGCTGTGCCTGGGGTGTGGTGCGTGGCTGCTCAATGACCTGCGCGGCGCCCGTTTGCCATTACAGCGCAGCGGTCCAGTCGCCTGACTTCCCGCCATGCTTTTCCAGCACCCGTACATTGGTCATCACCATGCCGCGGTCGACCGCCTTGCACATGTCGTAGATGGTCAGCAAACCGATCTGCACCGAGGTCAGCGCTTCCATTTCCACGCCGGTCTTGCCGGTGGTATCGACCTGCGCGCGGCAGTGGACGCTGCTGGCCGCTTCGTCGACCTCGAAGTCGACCGTCACGCGCGTGATGGCCAACGGGTGGCACAGGGGGATCAGGTCGCTGGTGCGTTTGGCGCCCATGATGGCGGCGATGCGGGCGATGCCCAGCACGTCGCCCTTTTTGGCATTGCCTTGGATAATAATCGCCAACGTGGCCGGCTGCATGCGGATGGTGCCGGCCGCCACGGCGCTGCGGCGCGTGTCCTCCTTGTTTCCCACATCGACCATATGGGCCTGGCCGGTGGCGTCGAAGTGGGTGAGTCCTGCGGCGAGGGTGTCCTGCTCTGGTGTGCTCATGGTGTCGGGTCGATTTCTGGCGTTATTCTTGGCTCCATTATAGAGTGCGCCAGGCGCGTGGAAAACGGCGCCGCTTACAGGTTATGATAGCAGCCGTGAAATCCAAACTTCTTTCCCCCATGATTCCGTTACGGGCCAGTGTGCTGGCCGCGCTGCTGCTGGCCGTTCCATGGACGCTGGCGCAAGAGCCGAAGCCTGGCGTGTTTGGCGCCGCCGCCACGCCGCCGGCCAAGCCCGAGAGCAAGTGGACGCCGCTGCCGGTGGCGCCGGTGCCGAATCTGCCCAACCTGGGCGACACGTCGCGCGAAGACCTGTCGCCAGCGATGGAGCGCAAGATCGGCGAGGAGATCATCCGCAGCATCCGCGGCGACCGCGATTATCTCGACGATGCGCCGCTGCTGGAATACCTGAACACCTTCGGCAATGCGCTGGTGGCGGCGCGGCCCAGCGTGCGCGGCGAAACCAGCTACGATTATTTCTTCTTTGCCGTGCGCGATCCGCAGCTGAACGCGTTTGCCTTGCCGGGCGGCTTTATCGGCGTGCATTCGGCGCTGCTGCTGGCAGCGCAGACGGAGGCCGAGCTGGCGTCCGTGCTGTCGCACGAGATCGGCCATGTGGCGCAGCGCCATATCGCGCGCATGCTGGGCCAGCAGCGCCAGGACGCGCTGATGCCGCTGGCCGCGATCCTGCTGGCGGCGCTGGCGTCGCGCGCGGGCGGTGACGTGGCGATGGGCGTGTTTGCCGCCGGCCAGGGCCTGGCGATCCAGCGCCAGCTCAATTTTGGCCGCGACGCCGAGCGCGAAGCGGACCGCATCGGTTTCCAGATCATGGGCGAAGCCGGATTCGACACCACCGGCATGGTCAATTTCTTTGGCCGCATGCAGGCTGCCAGCCGCTCGTACAGCGATCTGATGCCGGCCTATCTGCAGACCCACCCCTTGACCACCGACCGCATCGCCGACATCCAGGCGCGCATCCGCGAGCAGCCCTATAAACAGCGGCCGGACAGCCTGAACTTCCACCTGGCGCGCGCCCGCGCCCGCGTGCTGCAGGATGAAAGCATGCAGGGCTTGCTGAACGCGAAGGCGACCTTCAAGACCCAGCTGGAACAGCAAAGCCGTTTCCAGGTGACGGCCGCCCACTATGGGCTGGCGTTTGTCGCCATCAAGCAGGGCAAGACTGCCGAGGCGCAGGCCGAACTCGATGCGGCCAACACGGCCCTGCACAAGCCGGCCGGCCCGAACGTGTTGACGTCAAGCGGCACGCAAGCGCCCAACTCGCTGCTGGCGGCGATGGCGCTGGAAGTGCTGCTAATGCCGGAGCAAAAACCGGAAGTGGCGCCGCAGGCCGTGAAGGCGGCCGAGGCGGCGCGCCACCAGTTTCCGCTGTCGCGCGGCATCGCCTATCAGTATGCGGAAGCGCTGATTGCCGACAAGAAGCTGGACCAGGCCGCCGTCTATCTGCGCGACCAGGTGCAGCTGTACAAGGAAGAGCCGGAGCTGTACGACCTGCTGGCCAAGGCCTATTCATCGCAGGGCAAGATGACCTTGCAGCATATCGCGCTGGCCGAATCGTATGTGCTGCAGGGCGCCACCATGGCCGCGCTGGACCAGCTGACGATTGCGCGCAAGTCGACCGACGCCACCTTTTACGATCACGCCGTAATCGATGCGCGCGAACGCGAGCTGCAGGAAAAACGCCGCGAGCAGCTCAAGGCGGAGAAATCGTAGTCAGGCTGGCTGCGGTACTCTCTGGAAACCGAAATGCCGCGGCACCTCGGCGTAGGCCAGGCGTTGCACCGGGATCGCCAGGCCGCCTTGCTGCAAGCTCAGGTCGCCGGCGCCACTGTCCAGCCAGGCCAGCAGGGCTTCGTCGCCGAGGGCGTTGCCGTCCAGGCGCAGTTGCGTCATTGCCTGCGCCATATCGCGGTCGTCGACCTGTGCCACGATCTCGCCCTGCTGCAGGATCAATGCGCCGTTCTCGCATAAAAATGCCGACTCGATTATCTCCAGCGCCGCGCCCGTCTGCAGCAGGTAGCCGTGCTGCGGATCGCTGCGGGCAATAAACGGCGTCGCTTCCAGGTTCAGGTAGACGCGCTGCGGGCCGTTCTGGAAAAACCAGCAGCCGCGCTCGTCATGGTCGTAGTTGCGGTTGATAAAGCCGATCAGGGCGGCGTGCGCCAGCTTGTCGCCAGGCAGATCCAGATGCTGGGCGCGCTCGTCGCGCATGCGCCAGTTGCCGCGCGCGTCCAGCGCCAGCCAGCCATAGCAGTGGGGCACGTTCGGCCATTTGGCCATCGCCTGTTTAACGAGGTCATCCATGTAGCGCCGCTTCCTTGGGGTGGTCGATGGCGTCATCCTGACAGCTTTGCGCGGGCGGTGTCGCCGCGCTGCCGTGTTCGAAGAAGTGCAGCAGGCGCCGGGGCAGCCATTCAAGGTGGTGGCTGGCAAAGCCGACATGGCCGCCATGGCGCGGGTAGTCCAGCGTGACAGCGGGCGAGGCGCTGCGCGGCAGGTGTATCCCTGGCAAAAACGGGTCGTTCAGGGCGTTGAGCACCAGGGTCGGCACGGTGATGTCATGCAACACATGCCTGGCGCTGGCGCGGTGCCAGTAATCGTCGGCGTCGCGGTAGCCGTGCAACGGGGCGGTGACCGCATTGTCGAACGCATGCAGGTCGCGCGCGGCCAGCATCGCCTCGCGCTCGAACAGGCCGGGAAATTGGTCCAGCTTGGCCAGGCATTTCGGTTTCAATGTTTGCAAAAACATGCGCGTGTACAGGCGATTGGCGCCCGAGGACAGCGCCTTGCCGCCTTGCGCCAGGTCCAGCGGAGCCGACACGGCGCAAGCCGCATCGACAAAGTCCGCCGCGTGCTGCAACTGGCCCAGCCAGCACAGCAGGGCGTTGCCGCCCAGCGAGACGCCGGCCGCATAAAATTTGCCGGTGGCGCGCGCATGCAGGCGGCGCAGCACCCAGTCCACTTCCTCGGCGTCGCCCGAATGATAGAAGCGGGGCGCGAGATTCGCCTCGCCCGAGCAGCCGCGAAAATGCGGCACGGCGCCGGACCAGCCCCGTGCCGCCAGTTGCGCCATCAGGGCGCGTGCGTAATGGCTGTTCGACGAGCCTTCCAGGCCATGGAACAGCACCACGAAAGGCTGGCCCGGCTGGCCGTCAACCAGGTCGACATCGACAAAGTCGCCATCGGGCGCCTGCCAGCGCTCGCGCCGGAAAGCTACGGCCGGCTTGGCGATCCACAGGGCCGGCACGATGGTCTGCAGATGGCCGCCAGGCAACCAGAGTGGCGCGCTGTAATTCATGGGGGTTAGTGCAGGATCTGCGCTCCGGCCGTGTCCGATGGTGCGCCGCCGGGGGCGACCGAGACATGGTGCAGCACGATGCGCCAGCCGCGCGGCGTCTTGACGTAGACATTGGTGGCCAGCAAGTGCGCCGGCGTGCCTTCGCTGGCGGTAGTGCCTTCGACCACCGTGTGGACCGAACTCATCAGGTTATGGGTTTCGTGCAGCTGGGTCGCGCGGATATGCAGGCCGCCGCCCTGCAGGATGGTTTCCCACGAAGCGCGGATGGCCGCATGGCCGATCAGGCGCGCGCCGCCGGGGTGGATGCAGACGATTTCTTCATCGTCGGCCCACAGCGCCATCAGCGCCTCGAGGTCGGCGCGGTTCAGGGCATCGTAGAAAGCCGCTTCGACTTCGGCGGCGCTGCCATTCAATTCCTTCACACTTTTCATGGACGACTCCGGTCTGGGCGGCTGGGCGGATTAGTGATGGCCGGCGCTGGCGCCTGCCTTGAGAGTGTAGGCCGTGCCGCAGTACGGGCACTTGGCCACGCCGTGGTTGTTAAACTCCAGGAACACGCGCGGATGCGACGACCACAGCGGCATGGCCGGGTTAGGGCAGTGGGCTGGCAGGTCTTTACCGTCGAGTTCGACCGCTGGCTGGGTGGTGTTTGTCATCTTGTCATGCTCCGTGAGGCTAAAGTTATATGGGTAAGGCGTCTGCGAAAACCACGATTTTAACGGATTCGCGCAGCCAGTAAAATTCATCCGTAGAATGGCGGCTTGATCCGCTAGGGCAAGCCGCCGTTTTCAGACGAAAAGCGGGCGCGCGGGCCGCCACCATGAACCCTGATACCGTCTTTTCATCGCCGCGCACGATGCCTTTGGCCTGCACCATCGTTGTGCAAATACTACACTTTCCCGCCGGAGGTGCCCTTTGAGCACCTCCTTGCAACGCCAGTCGTTCCGCGAAGGCCTGCTGCTGGGCGCGCCGACCCTGGTCGGGATTGCGGCCTGGGGCATGGTGGTCGGCATCGCCATGGTCAAAAGCGGCCTGAGCGTCATGGAAGCGAGCGTGATGACTCTGCTGGTGTTTGCCGGCTCGGCCCAGCTGGCCTCCTTGCCGCTGCTGGCCGCGCATGCGCCGATCTGGGTGATCTTTGCCACCGCGCTGGTGGTCAACCTGCGCTTCGTGATCTTTTCCGCGCTGCTGGCGCCGCATTTTGCCCACCTGCCATGGCGCCAGCGCTTTGCGCTCGGCTATATTTCCGGCGATATCGCGGTCGGCCTGTTCCTGCAGCGCTACCCGCTGGAAACGCCCGATCCGGGCAAGGTGCCGTTCCTGAAGGGCCTGATCTATCCGAACTGGACCGCCTGGCAGGTGGGCTCGCTGGCCGGCATTTTCCTGGGCGCCGCGATTCCCGCCGAATGGGGCCTGGGCTTTGCCGGTACCCTGGCCATCATCTGCGTGACGGTGCCGCTGGTGCTGGGCCGCGCGGCCCTGTGCGGCGTGCTGGTGTCGGGCGCGGTGGCGGTGGCCGCCTTCCGCCTGCCGTATAAACTGGGCCTGCTGGTGGCGGTGCTGGCCGGCATGGTCACGGCCATGGCGGTGGAAGAACTGACGGAAAAATGGACGAAAAAACATGCCTGATGCCATCGACATGAATACCTTTGACGTGTGGGCCACCATCGTGGTGCTGGTACTGGCCACGGCCGCCACCCGCAGCACTTTCTGGCTGGTGGGGCATCACATCACGATCCCGAAGCGTGTCAACGAGATGCTGCGCTTTGCGCCGGCCTGTGCGCTGGCGGCGATTATCGCGCCCGACCTGCTGATGGACAGCGCGCAGATGCAGTTCGACCCGCTCAATTTGAAATTGTTGTCCGGCATCGCCGCCACGATTTTTTATCTGTTACGCCGCAATATGCTGCAAACCATCGTGTTTGGCATGCTGGTTTTCACGGGATTGCGTTTGTTGCATGTTTTTCAGTAAAGCGGGACAAATCGGCGAATTGCGCTGGTGCTTGCGGTAAAATAGCGCACTTCCTTCCACTCGTCATCTGGATCGCCATGTCAGCTGTTCTCAACTTCATCCGTCTGCAAGATTTGATCGACCAAAACGCCCTGCAAGGCAAGCGCGTGTTCATCCGCGCCGACCTGAACGTTCCGCAGGATGACAGTGGCAAGATTACCGAAGACACCCGCATCCGCGCCTCGGTGCCGGCGATCCGCGCCGCGCTCGACGCTGGCGCTGCCGTGATGGTGACCTCGCACCTGGGCCGTCCGACCGAAGGCGAATTCAAGCCGGCCGACAGCCTGGCGCCCGTCGCGGCCCGCCTGTCCGAACTGCTGGGCCAGGAAGTGGCATTGAAACAGGACTGGATCGATGGCGCCGGCCTGGAGTCCCTGGCAGCCGGCCAGGTAGTGCTGCTGGAAAACGTGCGCGTCAACAAGGGCGAAAAGA
The DNA here is from genome assembly GCF_031995485.1 of Janthinobacterium sp. Classification (NCBI taxonomy): domain Bacteria; kingdom Pseudomonadati; phylum Pseudomonadota; class Betaproteobacteria; order Burkholderiales; family Oxalobacteraceae; genus Janthinobacterium; species Janthinobacterium sp. The sequence continues at coordinate 144,076 of NZ_DAMAGB010000003.1, read as the reverse complement.
AAAACAGCGATGAGCTGGCGCAAAAAATGGCCAAGCTGTGCGATATCTACGTGAACGACGCGTTTGGCACCGCGCACCGCGCCGAAGCCTCGACGCACGGCATCGCCAAGTTCGCTCCGATCGCCTGCGCCGGCCCGCTGCTGGCCGCCGAACTGGACGCACTGGGCAAGGCGCTGCACGCGCCGGCCAGGCCGCTGCTGGCCATCGTGGCCGGCTCGAAAGTGTCGAGCAAGCTGACCATCCTCAAGGCCCTGTCCGACAAGGTCGATAACCTGATCGTCGGCGGCGGCATCGCCAACACCTTCATGAAGGCCGTTGGCCTGAACGTCGGCAAGTCGCTGGTGGAAGCGGAACTGGTCGATGAAGCGAAAGCCATCATCGACATCATGGCCCGGCGCGGCGCGCAGGTGCCGATTCCGGTCGACGTGGTGTGCGCCAAGGAATTTTCGCCAACCGCAACGGCCACCGTCAAGGACGTGGCCGACGTGGCGGACGACGACATGATCCTCGATATCGGCCCGAAAACGGCGGCCCTGCTGGCCGATCAGATCGCTGCGGCCGGCACCATCGTCTGGAACGGCCCGGTCGGCGTATTCGAATTCGACCAGTTCGGCCATGGCACCAAGACGCTGGCGCTGGCCATTGCCGAGTCGAAAGCGTTCTCGATCGCCGGTGGCGGCGACACCCTGGCGGCGATTGCAAAATACGACATTACCGATAAAATCAGCTATATCTCGACCGGCGGCGGCGCCTTCCTGGAATTCTTGGAAGGCAAAACGTTGCCAGCAGTCGAGGTCCTGATGCAGCGCGCCACGACACCTGATTAAACCTACTGCGCGTCATGATTTGCGGCCTCCGATGCTCACTGTGCCTGCGCACAGCTCCGCCTCTCAGCCACAACTCATTGCCGCTCGCTACGGTTTTCTCAGGTGTCTTGATATATGAAATAATTATTGCACCAAGCGCAGCCTGACCGCTGCGCTTTTACCTTGCCGGGCCGCGCAAGCGCCCGGTCAATATGCTCTAACCTCTTGCTCACGCACAAGGAATACTATGCCACGCGGTACAAAAATCGTAGCAACCATCGGCCCTGCCTCCACCGACCTGGCGATCCTGGTCAAGATGATACGGGCGGGCGTCGACGTGGTGCGTTTGAATTTTTCCCATGGCAAGGCACAAGACCATATCGACCGCGCGGCGCTGGTGCGCCAGGCAGCGGCGGAATGCGGCCGCGAAGTGGCCATCATGGCCGACATGCAGGGTCCGAAGATTCGCGTTGGCAAGTTTGAAAACAGCCGCATCCAGCTTGAAGCGGGCGACAAGTTCATTCTCGACGCCAAGTGGGGCGAGAATGGCGAGCTGGGCAACCAGGAACGCGTCGGCCTCGACTACAAGGCCTTGCCGCGCGACCTGAACAAGGACGACGTACTGCTGCTGAACGACGGCCTGATCGTGCTGATCGTCGAGCGCATCGTGGTCAACGAGATCCACACGGTGGTCAAGATCGGTGGCGAACTGTCGAACAACAAGGGCATCAACCGCCAGGGCGGCGGCCTGACGGCGCCGGCGCTGACGGCCAAGGACATGGAAGACATCAAGACGGCGATGAGCTTCCAGGCCGACTACCTGGCCATTTCCTTCCCGAAAAGCGCGACCGACATGGAAATGGCGCGCACGCTGGCCAATATCGCCGGCGAGCCGTACCACCACAAGCCGATGATGATCGCCAAGATCGAGCGCGCCGAAGCGATTCCTGTGCTGCAAGAAATCCTCGACGCCTCCGACGGCATCATGGTGGCGCGCGGCGACCTGGCGGTCGAGGTGGGCAATGCGGCCGTGCCGGCCTTGCAAAAGCGCATGATCAAGATGGCGCGCGCCTCGAACAAGCTGGCCATCACGGCCACGCAGATGATGGAATCGATGATCGTCAACGCCGTGCCGACGCGCGCCGAAGTGTCCGACGTGGCCAACGCCGTATTGGACGGCACCGACGCCGTGATGACCTCGGCCGAAACCGCCTCGGGCCGCTACCCGATCGAGACGGTGGAAATGATGGCCGCCATCTGCGTCGAAGCGGAACAGTCCGAATACAACAAGCTCGACGCTGACTTTTTGAACGTCACGTTTACCCGCATCGACCAGTCGATCGCCTACGGCGCGCTGTTTACCGCGCACCACCTGCGCGTGAAAGCCATCGTGGCGATGACGGAATCCGGTTCGACCCCGCTGTGGATGAGCCGCCACAGCATCGACACGCCGATTTTTGCCCTGACGCCCAGCGTGACCACGCAGCGCAAGGCCGCCCTGTACCGCAACGTGCGCGCCTACCACCTGCTGCAAAACGGCAGCAGCGCGCAAGTGCTGAAACAGGCCGAAGATTTGCTGGTTGCCAATGGCATCGTCAAAAAGGGCGACATGATCGTCGTCACCTGGGGCTCGCCGATGGGGCAGGCCGGCGGCACGAATGCATTGAAAATTGTACGCGTGGGTGAATACGATTGAGCCACGCGTGAGGTAAATTCAGACGCCGGCGCGGCTTATCCTGCCGCGAAGCGTCGCCACAGTTTCTATTGTTATCTGGAGTAATACCATGTCTCTCGTATCCATGCGTCAATTGCTGGACCACGCCGCCGAAAACGGTTATGGCATCCCGGCCTTCAACGTCAACAACCTGGAGCAGGTGCAGGCCATCATGGCTGCCGCCGACGCGCTGAATTCGCCGGTGATCATGCAGGCGTCCGCCGGCGCCCGCAAATATGCCGGCGAAGCGTTTCTGCGCCACCTGATCGATGCCGCCATCGAAGCCTATCCGCACATTCCGGTCGTGATGCACCAGGATCACGGCCAGTCGCCGGCGATCTGCATGGCCGCCATCCGTTCCGGCTTCTCGTCGGTGATGATGGACGGCTCGCTGGAAGCGGACGGCAAGTCGGTCGCCTCGTACGAGTACAACGTCGAAGTGTCGCGCGAAGTGGTGAAATTCTCGCACGCCATCGGCGTCACCGTGGAAGCCGAACTGGGCGTGCTCGGTTCGCTGGAAACCATGAAGGGCGACAAGGAAGACGGCCACGGCGCCGAAGGCACCATGACGCGCGAGCAACTGCTGACCGACGTGGCGCAAGCAGCCGACTTCGTGCAGCGCACCCAGTGCGACGCGCTGGCGATCGCCATCGGCACCTCGCACGGCGCCTACAAGTTTACCCGCAAACCGACCGGCGAAATCCTGGCGATCGACCGCATCAAGGAAATCCACGCGCGCATCCCGAACACCCACCTGGTGATGCACGGTTCCTCGTCGGTGCCGCAGGAATTGCTGGCGATCATCCGTGAATTCGGCGGCGACATGAAGGAAACCTACGGCGTGCCAGTCGAAGAAATCCAGGAAGGCATCCGTCACGGCGTGCGCAAGATCAATATCGATACCGATATCCGCCTGGCGATGACGGCCGCGATCCGCCAGTTCATGTTCCAGAACCCGTCGAAATTCGATCCGCGCGACTACCTGAAACCAGCCCGCCTGGCTGCCGAGCAGATCGTGCGCGCCCGCTTCCAGCAGTTTGGCTGCGAAGGCCAGGCGTCGAAAATCAAACAGATTCCGCTGGAAAAAATGGCCGAACGCTACAAGGCCGGCGAGCTGTCGCAGATTGTGAAGTAAAATCTTGTCTGGAACGGGCCGCGCGCAACCGCCGGCCCGTTGTTCCCGGCCGGTGGGCGACTGTCCTGCGCACCGGTTACGCTTCTGTTTCGTTTCATTCAAACCACTCCCTCCGCTATGAACAGCCTCTATCAGACCTCCATCCATTCCCTGCCACTGCTCGGCCACGGCAAGGTGCGCGACAACTACGCCGTCGGCGACGACAAGATCCTGATCGTCACGACTGACCGCCTGTCGGCCTTCGACGTCGTGATGAACGAGCCGATTCCCGGCAAGGGCAAGGTCCTGAACCAGATGAGCGACTTCTGGTTCGAGAAACTGGGCCATATCGTGCCGAACCACCTGACGGGCGTGGCGCCTGAATCGGTGGTGGCGCCCGAGGAAGTGGAGCAGGTGCAAGGCCGCGCGGTGGTGGCCAAGCGTCTCAAACCCATCATGGTCGAGGCCGTAGTGCGCGGCTATATCATCGGCTCGGGCTGGAAAGACTACCAGGATACGGGCAGCATCTGCGGCATCAAGCTGCCGGCAGGCCTGCAACAGGCTGAAAAACTGCCGGAGCCGCTGTTTACCCCGGCCGCCAAGGCCGAGCTGGGCGAGCATGACGAAAACATCAGCTTTGCCGAGATGGAACAGCGCATCGGCGCGGAACTGGCCGCCAAGATGCGCGACGTCAGCATCGCCCTCTACAAGGCGGCTGCCGACTACGCCGCCACGCGCGGCATCATCATTGCCGATACCAAGTTCGAATTCGGCCTGGACGACAATGGCGTGATGCATTTGATGGACGAAGTGCTGACGGCCGATTCGTCGCGCTTCTGGCCGGCGGACTCGTACCAGCCCGGCATGTCGCCGCCATCGTTCGACAAGCAGTTCGTGCGCGATTACCTGGAAACACTGACCTGGGGCAAGACGGCACCGGCGCCGGCACTGCCGGCCGACGTGATCGACAAGACCCAGGCCAAGTACTTCGAAGCGATCGAGCGCCTGACCGGCGAAAAGCTGAAGGCCTGAGATGACTGATCAACAAAAACCACTGGTCGGCGTGATCATGGGCTCGTCTTCGGACTGGGACGTGATGCAGCACGCCGTGGCCATCCTGAAACAGTTCGGCGTGCCGTTCGAGGCGCAGGTCATTTCCGCGCACCGCATGCCCGACGAAATGTATGCGTATGCGAAAAGCGCGCGCGCGCGCGGCCTGCGCGCGATCATCGCCGGCGCCGGCGGCGCGGCCCACCTGCCTGGCATGGTGGCCGCGATGACCATCGTGCCGGTGCTGGGCGTGCCGGTGCCATCGAAATACTTGCGCGGCGAAGACTCGATGCTGTCGATTCTGCAGATGCCCAAGGGCGTGCCGGTCGCTACCTTTGCCATCGGCGAAGCGGGCGCCGCCAATGCCGCGCTGACGGCGGTGGCGATGATTGCCGCCAACGACGACGCGCTGGCCGAACAGCTTGAAGCGTTCCGTGCCACGCAAACGGCCGCCGCCAAGGCCATGACTTTACCGCTGGAATAAATGAGTAATTCTTCTTTGCAATCTTCGCAGTCGCCTGCGATCTTGCCAGCCGCCAATCCGCCAGCCTGGCTGGGCGTGATGGGCGGTGGCCAGCTGGGCCGCATGTTTGCCCAGGCCGCCCAGAGCATGGGCTATCAGGTGGCTGTCCTTGAACCGTCCGACGCCTGCCCTGCGGGGCAGGTGGCGCAGCAACTGGTGAACGCCGGCTATGAGGACGCCGCCGGTCTCGATGCGCTCGCTGCCCGCTGCCTGGCGGTGACCACCGAATTTGAAAACGTGCCGGCCGACAGCCTGTCGCGGCTGGCCGAAAAAGTCTTTGTCGCGCCGAACGCCCATGGCGTGTCGGTGGCACAGGACCGCATCGCCGAAAAGCGTTTCTTTGTCGATTGCGCCGGGAAATCCGGCGTGCTGCCGGCGCCGCATCAGGTGATCGCCAGCGAGCAGGACATCGCCGCGATTGCCGACGATTTGCTGCCTGGTATCTTGAAAACCGTGCGCATGGGCTATGACGGCAAGGGCCAGGTCCGCGTGAAGTCGCGCGACGAGGTGCGTGCCGCGTTTGCCGACATGGGCCAGGTCACCTGCCTGCTGGAAAAAATGCTGCCGCTGGCCTATGAAGTGTCGGTGTTGACGGCGCGCGGCGCGGATGGCGTCTCGGTCGTGTATCCGATCGCCGAGAACGTGCACCGCGACGGCATCCTGTTTACCACCACCGTGCCAGGGCCGAACGTGTCCGCCGACTGTGCCGTGAAGGCGCAGCGCGCGGCGCAGGCCATGGTGGCCGAGCTCGGTTATGTAGGCGTGCTGTGCATCGAATTTTTCGTGCTGGCCGACGGTTCCCTGGTGGTCAACGAAATGGCGCCGCGCCCGCACAACAGCGGCCACTACACGATGGACGCCTGCGTCACCAGCCAGTTTGCGCAGCAGGTACGGGCCATGGCGCGCCTGCCGCTGGGCGACACGCGCCAGCACTCGCCGGCCGTGATGCTCAATATCCTGGGCGACGCCTGGTTTGTGGACGAGAGCGATGCCACGCGCGAACCGGCCTGGGACCAGGTGCTGGCGCTGCCCGGCGCCTGCCTGCATCTGTATGGCAAGGACGATCCGCGCCGTGGCCGCAAGATGGGTCACCTGACGCTGGTGGCCGCTACCTTGCAGCAAGCGCAGCAGCAATTGCATGCCGCCTGCCTGATCCTGGGGATCGCGCCGTGAGCGACGTGATTAGCGCAGCGGCTGCCTTGCTGGAAGCGGGCGCGCTGGTCGCATTCCCGACCGAGACCGTGTATGGCCTGGGGGCCGATGCGGAAAACCCGGCCGCCGTGGCGCGCATCTATGAAGCCAAGGGCCGGCCGTCCGACCATCCGGTGATCGTGCACGTGGCGCCGGGCGCCGACCTGGCGCACTGGTGCGACGACCTGCCGCTGGAGGCCACGCAACTGGTGGCCGCCTTCTGGCCCGGTCCGCTGACCCTGATCGTCAAGCGCGCCGCGCGGATTCCCGATGCGGTGTCCGGCGGGCAGGACACGGTGGGTTTGCGCTGCCCGTCGCATCCGGTGGCGATCGATTTATTGCGCGCGTTTAAAGGCGGGCAGGGCGGGGTGGCGGCGCCGTCGGCCAACAAATTCGGCAATGTCAGCCCGACCACGGCGCAGCATGTGCGCGATGAATTTCAGGCTGAACTGGACAGCGGTTTGCTGGGCGCGGTGCTCGATGGCGGCCAGAGCGAGGTCGGCATCGAGTCGACCATCGTCGATCTGTCGCGCCTGGCCACGCACGGTCCGGTGCTGCTGCGTCCCGGCCATATCAGCAGCGAGCAGATCGCTGCTGTGATCGGCCAACTGCCAGCCTTGCCCGATGCGGCTGCGCCGCGCGCCTCCGGCACGCTCGATTCGCACTATGCGCCACATACTCCTGTTGCGATGCAGCACGGCGATCTGCTCGGTGAAACACTGAACCAGCTGCTCAACGCAGGACGCCGGGTGGCGCTGATACACTATTCCGATTTGCCGCCAGCATCGGCCAGCGTGCGCCTGGAAGCCGAGCCCGCATCGTACGCCCATGCGCTGTACGCCTCGCTGCGCACGATGGACCAGGTCGGCGCCGAACTGATCCTGGTCGAAGCGCCGCCCACCGGTCCCGACTGGCTGGGTGTCAACGACCGCCTGCGGCGTGCCGCCTTTGGCTCGACCGGCATCCTGCAGCAATTCCTCGACTACTGATTCACGTCCTCCCAAGCCCCGCAAGGGGCTTTTTCTTGATGCAGCGCAATACAAAACATTGCCACGGATCATGACTCTTCCGCCATAATTATCGCCATCGCCCGACCTTGCCGCGATGGAAAAAGTTGTTGTAATTTGGCTGTTTTTTCAACCGTAATTTCTATACAAGCGTACGGAACGATGGCATATTAGTTGGGTAGCGAATAGCACGCCCGTTCGTTTGTAAAACCAAAAAAAGACCCACTAGGAGACAAAATGCACTACACCAAATTCGCGCTTGCCGCGCTGACAGCGGCCGTCCTGGCCGGTTGCGGCGGCTCCAGCGGCGGCGACCAGACACTGAAAGTCAAATACACGGCACAAGTCTCGTTCGGCGACAGCCTGTCCGATGTCGGCTCGTATGCGGTCGGCACGGTTGCTGCCCTGAAAGGCGGCAAATTCACCATCAACGGCGACAATACCGCCATCAATCCCGAGCTGACCGGCAAGAACTGGACCGAGCACCTGGCCGCGCAATTCGGCCTGCCGGCGCCATGCGCCGCCGAAACCGGGCTCGAAGGCAATGCGGCACAGGGCTTTTCGGTGGCCCGCGTCAAGCACACCGGCTGCTATGGCTATGCCATGGGCGGCTCGCGCGTGACCAATCCGGTCGGCCCGAACAACCGGCTGACGGGCAGCGCACTCGGTGCACTGACCGTACCGGTTGCCACGCAGATCGCCAATCACCTGGCCGTGTCGGGCGGTAAATTCAGCGGCACCGAAGTGGTGTTCGTGATGGCCGGCGGTAACGATGCGCTGTTCCAGCTGGGCTCGCTGCAGGCGGCTGCCACCGCCGCCGGTACGGCTGCCGGCAGCGCCACGTTTGCCAGCACGCTGGTACCGCTGCTGGCCGCCGGCGCCACCAATCCATCGACCGCCGCCGCCGCCATTGGTGCCGCCGTGCGTACGGCCAGCGCCGCCCCAGGCGCCACCTCGACCACCATCGTGCAGGCCGCCGTCGGTACTGCCGCCGTCCAGCCAGGCAATTCGGCTGTCGCTTCGGCCGCCGTGTATGGCCCGATGGTGGTGACGGCGCAAACCGCCGCTACCGCTGCCGGCGCCAAGGCCGGCGCCGACTACGCTACTGCGAATGGCCCTGCGCTGGTTACCGCCATGGGCGCGGCCGGTTCGGAGCTGGTTGCACTGGTGAAAGACCAGATCATTGCCAAGGGTGCGACCCATGTGGTCGTCAACAATCTGCCGGATGTGGCCAACACGCCATCGGGCCTGAGCAAGGATGCGTCGACCCGCGCCCTGATCAACGCCATGGTCAGCGCCTTCAATAACCAGATCAAGACTGGTTTGTCCGGCAATGACAAGGTGCTGATCGTCGACGTGTTTGCCGTCAGCAATGACCAGAGCACCAATCCTGGCCCGTACGGCCTGACCAACGTCAAGGAGCCGGCGTGCAACCTGACCGATGCCGCCAAGAATCCGCTGGGCAGCTCGCTGGTGTGCAATGGCAGCAACCTGATTGCTGGCGACGTCAGCCATTACTCCTATGCCGACGATGTGCATCCTTCGCCGTTCAACAACCTGTTGCTGGCACGTTATGTCGCCAAGGACATGGTCACGCGCGGCTGGCTGTAATCGGGCACCGCCCCGGCCATGCCGGGGCGCATGAAGGGACGACTGGATAGACCACTATCCGCACATAATGAATCAGGAGACAAGATGAACAAACGTTTCAACAGCGCGGCCCAGGTGCTGGCGGCCATTGCCGCCATGACGCTGGCGTCTGCCGCCTCGGCACAAAGCGCCGGCACTTTCACGGCCAAGGTCGGCGTCAACAAGATCACGCCGCACGTCACCAGTGGCGACATGACGGCGCCGGCTTTGCCGAACACCAAGGCCGATGTCGAGTCCGACACCAAGCCGATCCTGACGCTGGCCTACATGGTCACCGACAATATCTCGGCCGAGCTGCACCTGGGCGTGCCGTACAAGCATGACCTGGTCGGCGATGGCGCCATCAAGGGTACGGGCAAGCTGGGCACGTCGGAAGTGCTGCCGCCGACGTTTCTGATGCAGTACCGCTTCTTCGAAGCCAACACCATGATCCGTCCTTACGTGGGCGCCGGTTTGACCTATGCCTACTTCCAGAAGGAACGCGGTTCGGGCGCGATGACGGCCCTGCTCGATCCGGGTGGAGAACCATCGTCGTATCGCCTGAAAAACAAGCTGGCCGGCAGCATCCAGCTGGGCGCGACCCTGGCGTTCAACGAGCGCTGGTTCGCCGACGTGGGCGTGATCAAGACCTACCTGAAAACCACTGCCAAGTTTTCGACCGGCCAGACGCAGAACATCAAGCTGGACCCGACCGCCGTCAGCGTCGGTATCGGTTACAAGTTTTATTGATCTTGCCTCAACAAAAAAATCCGCCAGCTGGCGGATTTTTTTTGGCCCGCTTATTCAGGCAGGGTGCTGAATTTGCCGTGATGGAAAATCAGCGGCGGCTGGGCCGTGTAGGCGCATTGTTCCACTTCGCCCACAAAGATCACATGGTCGCCTTCCGGATAGCGGCTGCGGTTATGGCATTCGAACCAGGCCGATGCGCCTTTCAGGATCGGCTGGCCGGTACGCGACAGCTCGTATTCCACGTCGTCGAAGGGATTGGGCGTGCGGCGCGAAAAACGCTGCGCCAGCTCGGCCTGGCCGGCGCCCAATACATTGATCACATAGTGCGAGTTGCCGCTGAAGATGGGCATGCTGTTGGCCGCTTCGCCCAGGCTCCACAGCACCAGCGGCGGCGACAGCGAGACGGAATTGAAGGAGCTGGCCGTCAGTCCGCGAAAGCTGCCGTCAGCCAGGCGCGTGGTGATCACCGTCACGCCGGTGGCAAATTGCGACAATGCCTGCCGAAAATGGGGTGCATCGAATGCTTGCGCTGGCGCGCGGGGAGAGAGTGTGTTCATGGGAGACCTGTCTGTTTGCAGCCATTATGCCAAAAAACGGCCTTGCCAGTGCATGGACGTCATGCCAGGTCCTGAACGCTGCTTTCAATAAATATGGTCGGCCGGGATTTTCCTGATCTTGCTGATCAGGCTGATGGTCAGCCAGGCGCCCAGCAGCGCGAGCGGCAGGAGGAATTTTCCCCCTTCCCATGCGAGCAGGCAACCGAGGGTGACGGCCACGCACAGGGCGGCAAAACCGTACTGCGTGGCGAGGCTCTGGCGGAAGGTCTGGCCATCGCTTTGCGTGATGCCGATGATGAGCGGCCTGAATGCCCACTGGATGATCCACAAGGTTGCCTGGCCTTCGCGCCGCACCTGGTCGCGCAGGATCACGTCGAATCTGTCATTGATGTAGACATTCTTGATGGTGTCGGTGCCGACCTTGATGTAACTGTAATGGCGCCACTTGCCGCTGGGCTTGCTCGGCCCCATTTCAAGTTGATCGCCAGCATATGCTTTCATGGAGTGCCTTTGAAAAAGAAAAAAAATGCTTGGGTAAATAAATTATTGTAAGTATTGCGTATGGGAAAGTTCAAGCCACTGTAGCGTGCGCTTTCTTGATCGTCAATTTGTAAAATGTTCCATGCCGCAGCAAGGCAGGCGCCGGCGGTTTGGATTACAGTGGCGTAACGGGCAACATTGTCCTCATGCCCGATAAACTGGAGGGAATTCAAGATGAGTGCGGAAATGGACGTGGCGATACTGGGCGGCGGGTGCTTCTGGTGCCTCGATGCGGTGTACCGGCAGGTGCGCGGCGTGACCAGCGTCGAGACCGGCTATGCGGGCGGCCAGCTGGCACACCCCGGCCACGAGCAGGTGGCCAGTGGCGCGACCGGCCACGCACAGGTGGTGCGTCTGGAGTTCGATCCGGCCGTCGTCGGCTATCACGACTTGCTGGAAGTGTTTTTTACCATCCACGATCCGACCACCGTCGACCGGCAGGGCAATGATGTGGGCACGCAATACCGCTCCCTGATCATCGCCCAGTCGCCGCAGCAGGAAGCGGTGGCGCACAAGGTGATTGCCGAAATGGCCGGCGTCTGGGATGGCCCCATCGTCACGCAGGTGCTGCCGGATCAGCCATTTTACCGGGCGGACGACGCGCACCAGGACTATGTCGCCCGCCATCCCTTGCTCAGCTATTGCGCGCTGCTGGCCGCGCCCAAGGTCGACCGGTTTCGCGCCATGTACGCCCGCCTGGCCAAGGTGGCGTGAGATTCAGTTGACCAGCGCTGGCGACTGCGGCGGCAGCGCCGGCGGCTTGGCCTCGTACATGTAATTGCGCGACCACGGCAGGGTCGAAGAACGCCGGCCCGCCTTGACGCAGACGATCTGGTACAGGCTGATCAGGTCCTGCTCGAAGGCGTAGCTGCAGCCGGCCAGATACACATGCCAGATGCGAAAGCGCCGTTCGCCCGCCAGCGGACGGATCTGTTCCGCATGCGCCTCGAAGTTTTCCGTCCACAGGGCGCAAGTGCGCGCATAGTGGCGGCGCAGGTTTTCCACGTCCAGCACTTCCAGTCCGCCTTGCTGCATGGTTTTGAGCACATTGCCGATATGCGCCAGCTCGCCATGCGGAAACACATATTTTTCGATGAATTCGCCGCCGCCATAGGGCGTTTCGCCATTGTCGGGGTCGGTGGAAGTAATGCCGTGGTTCATTGCCATGCCGTCTGGCGCCAGCAGCTTGTTAATGATGGAGAAATAATCGGGCAGGTGTTTCAGGCCCACGTGCTCGAACATGCCGACGCTGGTGATGCGGTCGAACTGGCCCGTCACGTCGCGGTAGTCCTGCAGGCGGATTTCGATCAGGTGCTCCAGCCCCGCTTGCGCCACGCGCTCGCGCGCCAGTGCATACTGGTTTTCCGAGAGGGTCACGCCGACGCAGCGCGCGCCATGCTGCTGCGCCGCGCGGATCACCAGCGCGCCCCAGCCGCAGCCGATATCGAGCAGGGTTTGCCCCGGCTGCAACTGGATCTTGGTCAGGATATGGTCGATCTTCTTGATCTGCGCCTGCGCCAGCGTTTCATCGCCGTGCTCGAAGTAGGCGCAGGAGTAGACCAGTGCCGGGTCGAGAAACTGCTGGTAGAACGCGTTCGACACATCGTAGTGGTAGCGGATCGCTTCGGCATCCTTGCTCTTGTCGTGCGTAAAGCTGCGCACGATGCGGGCCAGCTTGCCTTGCGGCTTCAGGGTATTGCGCGCCAGCGCATTGCAGATGGAAATCATGTCCTGCGCCTTGCCCCGGACCTCGATATTGCCTTCCACATAGGCCGCGCCCAGATTGGCCAGCGAGGGGTTGAGCAGGTAGCGTGCCGAGGCGGCCGTCGGCAGGCGGATGGTGACGCGTGGCGCTTCGGTGGACAGGTCGATGTGCTGGCCGTTCCACAATTCGATGCGCAGCGGCAGGGCAGCCTTGCTGCGCATGCCGGCGATCCAGGACTTGAGTTGGTTTTGAATAAACAAGATGGCCTCCAATGAAGCGGCCGCTGTCGCGGCCGTAAATTGAACAACAATGTCATTTAGAACTAACTCAGCTAGCCTACACCCATATTGACCAGTCTGCCTTGTGCCTGCAGCCAGGTCGGCAAGACTACGGTTGCAGGCGCTCCATGCTCCACGCGCCATCGGCGCCGCGCGTAAACACGATGCGGTCGTGGAAGCGCGAACGACGGCCCTGCCAGAATTCGATGCGCTCGGGCTGCAGGCGGTAGCCGCCCCAGTGTTCGGGGCGCGCCGGCGTCTCGCCGGCGACGGCGGCCACCGCCTCGTAATTGGCTTCGAGCTCGGCGCGGCTGGCTATCGGCGCGCTCTGCTGCGAGGCGATCGCCGACAGGCGGCTCAGCAGGGGACGCACATTGAAATATTCATCGCTCTCGGCGGCCGAGGTCTTGACCACCGTGCCTTCGATGCGTACCTGGCGCTCCAGTTCGCGCCAGAAAAACAGCAGTGCGGCGTTGGGGTTGTCCTGCAACTGCTGCCCCTTGTCGCTGTGGTAATTGGTGTACCAGGTAAAGCCGCGCTCGTCGAACTGCTTGATCAGCACGATGCGCGAGCTGGGCTTGCCGTCCGCGCTGACCGTGGACAGGCTCATGGCGTTCGGTTCGCTGACCTGGGCCTTGAGCGCTTCATCGAACCATTTTTCGAACTGGGCGACCGGATCGCGCAATACCTGCTCTTCCGTCAGCAGCGACTGGACATAGTCGATGCGCATGGCGGCCAGGGTGGCAGCGTCGTGCACCGGGGCGGTGGTGGCTGCCGGGACCGGTGCTTCCTCCGGCGCAATGCCACGCCGGCGCTGCATGGCCGTGCCCAATTGCGCCATCTGCTGCGGGCTGAACAGGCGCTTGGCCATCGGCGCCAGCTGCCCCTCTTCCTTGCCCATGTGCGCGTGGTACGCGTCCACATAAGCGTTGACGTTGCCGGCGGACAGTTCGGTGCTGGCGCCGTCGGCGATCGCATCGAGTTGCGGGCGCAGCGCGGACCAGGCCTGGTCCATGCGCTGGTGGTCGGCCAGGATTTCCGGCACCAGCGTACCCAGCAGGATGGCGTCCTCGCCGGTGGCGGTCGCCTGCAGCATCGGCATCAGGTCCTGCTCTTCATCGTCATGATGCAGATGGGCGGCCTTGTTGAAATATTGCAATACCGCCTTGGCCGCCTGCTGCGCCTCTGCCGTATTGCCCTGCTCGGGCAGGTGCGCCAGCAGGTTTTGCAAGGTGGTCAGCTGTTTGCGGATTTTGTCGTGACAATGTTTAAGCACGGCAATCGGCTGGTCAAAGCCGGGAACGGAGGCGAACAGAGGGGCGGTCATGGTGTGCTCTCGTGGTGGACAGTGTTGGGGCGTGGCGACAGTTGTGGGCTGTCGCCTGGTCTGGTCAGCCATTTTAGAATATCCGTCAGCGCCGTGTCCGTTAAAATGGCGCCATGCATACCTCCACCAATGAACTTATTTCCCCGGACTTGACCGAGATCGATTTTGACCGGCGTTTTGGCGGCATTGCCCGCCTGTATGGCGCACCGGCGCTGGCGCGTTTTCGCGCCGCCCATGTGTGTGTGATCGGCGTGGGCGGCGTCGGTTCCTGGATTGTCGAAGCGCTGGCGCGCAGCGCGGTCGGCCATCTGACCTTGATCGACCTCGATAACGTGGCCGAATCGAATATCAACCGCCAGATCCAGGCCATGAGCGACACCATCGGCAAGGCCAAGATCACGGCCCTGGCCGAACGCATCAGCCTGATCAACCCGTTTTGCCGGGTCACGCAAGTGGAAGATTTCATTGCGCCCGATAACCTGGAACAGTTGCTCGGTGGCCAGGATTTCGACTACCTGATCGATGCGATCGACAATGCCCGCTCGAAAGCGGCGCTGATCGCCTGGTGCCGCGGCCGCAACCTGCCGATGCTGACCATCGGCAGCGCCGGCGGCCAGACGGACCCGACCCTGATCGCCGTGCGCGACCTGGCGAAAACCGAACAGGAACCGCTGCTCAAGCGCGTGCGCAAGCACCTGCGCACCGACTACGGCTTTCCGCGCGGCGTGAAAAACAAGTTCAACGTCGATGCCGTGTTTTCGATGGAGCCGTTGACGACGCCCGACACGGGCGAAGCGTGCGAGATCGATGGCGCCGCGTCCGCTGGCGTGACTGGCCTGAACTGCGCCGGTTTCGGTTCCAGCGTGGTGGTCACCGCCAGCTTCGGCATGGTGGCCGCCTCGCACGCCTTGAAAAGCCTGCGCCAGCCCCGCGCCGCAACGCTGCCGGACGCCGCCTAGTTCAGTTCGCGGCTGGCGAGAACATGATACTCGCCGCTGCGCTTGTCTGATTCCACCAGCACCAGTTGCGCGGCGTGCCAGGTGACGGGCGCAAACGGGATTGCTGGCGGCGGCCCCGCCTTGCGCGCCAGCGTCACGTGCGGTGTGAAACGGTCGTGTTCAAACGCCGGCGCCAGGCCGGCCGCGGCCAGCCGCGCCATCAGTTCGGCGCGCAGCGCCAGCAGTGCCGGCGGCACGGTGCGCAGGGCAGCCCAGCTCAGTTCCGCCTTGGGAAAATGGCTGTAGTGGTCGAACACCAGGGTCATGGCCTGCGCCGGCAAGGTCTGCAGGATGGTGATCAATGCCGGCAATTCATGTTCGTCGCGCTGGCCCAGGAAGGCCATGGTCAGGTGCAGTTTGCCGGGCCGCGACGGCGTGCCGCCCACGGCCGGCTGCAGCGCGGCCAGTGCGCCGCGCGTGGCCGGATCGGGCCACGGGCCGTAAAACAGGCGTGGCTGTGCAGACAAGTTTTTCATGGCGCTCCCGTGGTTTGCTATTATTGTCGCGCATCCTGCCCGATATCGATGGCAGGGTCGTACTGAAATTCACTGAAACTCAAGGAAAGTAATCATCATGACGCGTAGCTCCGTATTGTTTGCCCTGATCTGTTCCGTCGCCGCTTCGCTGGCGCATGCACAAGCGCCTGCTCCGGTACCGGCGTCGGCCGTGTCGATGAGCCCCGGCCCTGCCGCCGACAAATTGATCCTGATCGATAACAAGGTCGGCACCGGCAAGGAAGCGCTGGCTGGCGCCAACGTGACCGTGCATTACACGGGCTGGCTGTATCGTCCCCTGGCGAAAAACTCGCGCGGCAAGCAGTTCGACAGCTCGGTTGGCCGTGGCCCGTTTGATTTCCCGCTGGGCAAGGGCATGGTCATCAAGGGTTGGGACCAGGGCGTGGCCGGCATGAAGGTGGGCGGCAAGCGCACGCTGATCATTCCAGGCGAGCTGGCCTATGGCGCGAAAGGCGCCGGCAATGGCGATATTCCGCCGAACTCGGCACTGATCTTCGACGTCGAATTGCTTGACGTTAAGTAATTAATCATTTGACAGCAACGCCCTCGCGCGTTGCGGTCAAAGGCGGTAGACTGGGGTCTCCTGAAACAGCGGAGACTCCTCCCATGAAGATCGCCAACGACGTCACCGAACTGATCGGCAATACCCCGCTGGTGCGCATCAACCGCATCGCTGCCGGCAGTGTGGCCACCATCCTGGCCAAACTCGAATTCTACAATCCCGCCCACAGCGTCAAGGACCGTATCGGCCTGGCCATGGTCGCTGCCGCCGAAAGCGCCGGCCTGATCCATGCCGACACCATTATCGTCGAGCCGACCAGCGGCAATACCGGCATTGCGCTGGCGATGGTCTGCGCCGCGCGCGGCTACCGCTGCACCCTCGTCATGCCCGACACCATGAGCCGCGAACGGCGCATCCTGCTGCGCGCCTATGGCGCCGAACTGGTGTTGACGCCCGGCAGCGAAGGCATGCTGGGCGCCATCCGCCGCGCCGAAGAACTGGTGGCGTCCGATCCGCGCTACCTGATGCTGCAGCAATTCAATAATCCCGCCAATCCCGCCATCCACCGCCAGACGACGGCCGAGGAAATCTGGCGCGATACCGATGGGCAAGTGGACATTGTCATTGCAGGCGTTGGCACGGGCGGCACGATTACCGGCATCGGCGAAGTGCTGAAGGAACGCAAACCGGGCCTGCAAGTGATCGCGGTGGAACCGGAAGCGTCGCCGATGCTGTCGAAAGGCACCAAGGGGCCGCACCCGATCCAGGGCATCGGCGCCGGTTTCGTCCCCCAGATATTGAACACCGCGGTCTACGACGAAGTCATCTGCGTAAAAAACGACGATGCATTCGCCACTGCCCGCCTGGCCGCCAGCGACGAAGGCTTGCTGGTCGGCATTTCATCGGGCGCCGCCCTGTGGGCCGCGCTGCAGGTCGCCAAGCGGCCGGAAAATGCCGGCAAGACCATCGTCACCATCATTCCGTCGTTTGGCGAGCGCTACCTGAGCACGGCGCTGTACGCGGGGCTGGGCGACTAGTTTTGCTGCGCTGATGCAGGCAGCAGCAACCGCAGGTCGATCGCCTCGGCCAGCGCGCGGTTGCCGGCGTCTCCCGGATGCAGATGGTCGCCCGAATCAAACGCGGGCAGCAGCCGGCGCGGCTGGATCGGATCGCGCAGCCAGGCATCGGCGTCGAGCACGGCGTCAAAGCTGCCGCTGCTGCGTATCCATGCATTGAGCTGCTGGCGCAGCGCTTCCTTTTCTGGTTGGTAATAGTTGGCCAGCGGGGTGCCGGGCAGGGCGCCTTCAAACGGCGTCAGGGTGGCGCCGATCACGCGCACGCCACGCTTGCGCGCCTGCGCCAGCAACTGGCGATAGCCGCCTGTCAGTTCCTGCAAGGTCGGGCGCCGGCCATGCGGCTCGAACGCCGTGCCGGGCCAGCTGATGTCATTGATCCCCAGCGCCACGATCACCGTGCGCACGCCGCCCTGGCCCAGCACGTCGCGTTCGAACCGCGCCAGCGCATTGACGCCCATGCCGTCCGTCAGCAGGCGCGCGCCCGAGATGCCGGCATTGAGCACGGCCACGCCATGCGGCGCCAGCCGCTGCGCCAGCACGTCGGGCCAGCGCGTATCGCGTCCCTGGCTGGCACTGGCGCCATCGGCAATCGAGTCGCCCAGCACCGCTACCGCCGAGGCTGCTGGCGCCGCTTCCACCTCGATGCCCGACAGCAGCAGGCGCGCCGTGGTGGTCTGCAGCGCCGGCTGCCTGGCATCGATGACGGGGGCGCCGGTCTGATCGCCCGCCGCGATCCAGGCCGTTTCGCGGCCGTCCCAGTGGAAAGTCGTGATGGCGGTAGCGTGCGGCAGATGGATGCTCACTGTCAGGCGCGCCAGGTCGGGCACGGCCAGCGCAACCGGATCGCTGAGCAGCGGCGCGCCCGGCGCGATGGTGGCGGTATTGCGGCCGGCAAATGTCACCGCGCGCAGGCTGTGCGGTTCGATCGCGGATCCTTCAGCCGCCAGTGCCAGCGCGACAGCGCCCAGCTGCAGCGGCGTGTCGCCATGGGCGTTCGACAGCACCAGGCGCACGCGCGTGCCGCCGGCGCTGATGCGCGCTACCTGGCGCACGGTCTGGTCGCGCAGGCGCGCCGGTACATTGGCGGGCAGGATAAAGCCCGGCTGCCAGACGGCTTGCGGACTGGCGCTCCAGCTGGCCAGCCAGCCGGTGTCGGCGGCAAATGCGGGCGCGGCCACGCAGGCAGAAAAAAGCAGGGGGAGAAAGCAGGGCAGTTTCATGGCGATGGCCTGGGTGATGGAAAGGCCCGATGATGCCGCCAACGCCACTGATGCACTAGACTATATGAACGAAGAACATTTGTGAGTTGAATTCATCATGGCAAGACTGGATGTGAACCGCTCCGGCGAACTGGAGGTGTTCGTGCGGGTGATCGAACTGGGCGGCTTTTCGGCCGCGGCGCGCGCCTGCGGCATGACACCGTCGGCCGTCAGCAAGCTGGTGTCGCGGCTCGAGCAGCGCCTGGGCGCGCGTTTGCTGAACCGCTCCACGCGCCAGTTGCAGCTGACGGCCGAAGGCTGCGGCCTGTATGAACGGGGCGTGCAGGTGCTGGCGGCGCTGGACGAAGCCGAGCGCTGCGCCGGCCTGCAGGACACGCCGCGCGGCCGCGTGCGCATCAATGCCAATGTGCCGTTCGGCCACCACTTCCTGCTGCCGCTGGTGCCCGCCTTCCTGGCGCAGCATCCCGAGGTCACGCTCGATATCGTGCTGACCGACGCGGTGGTCGATATCCTCGAGCAGCGTACCGACGTGGCGGTGCGCGCCGGTCCCATGAAAGACTCGGCGCTGATGGCGCGCAAGCTGGGCCAGACGCCGATGGTGATCGTGGCCTCGCCCGCTTATGTGGCGCGCTGCGGCCTGCCCGCCACGCCAGGCGACCTGGCGCAGCACAACCTGCTCGACGCCAATTACGCGCGCGCCAGCACTGGCTGGCCGCTGCGCCACGATGGCGGCGAGATCAGCGTGCCGGTGCTGGGCAATGTGCAGGCCAGCGATGGCGAAGCCGTGCGCCAGCTGGCGCTGGCCGGCTTGGGCCTGGCGCGCCTGGCCGCGTTCCAGGTGCGCGATGACCTGGCGGCGGGCCGCCTGCAGGCGGTGCTGGAAGAGTGCAATCCGGGCGACACCGAAGCGGTGCACGCCGTATATGTGGGGCAGGGCGGCCATCTGCCGCTGCGCGTGCGGGTTTTGCTTGATTTCCTGGTGGCGAATGTCAAGCTGGCGCCCAGATAGCCGCCGGGGACGTGTTGCTGCGCAGTACAATACGGCACGGGCCGCAATGATTCGGCCCGTCTCCTGTCTGTGAATGGAAATATGTTCCTGGTAAAACCTGAACGCCGCCCGCTGCTGCAGCTGGCCGCGACCGTGCTTGTGATCGCGCTGGGCCTGGCCTCGCGCGCCTTTCCGCAATGGCTGCCCGATTCGCTCGGCAAATATCCGGGCGACGCCCTGTGGGCCATGATGATCGTGTTTGCTCTTGGCATGATTGCCACCCGCATGCGCACCTGGCAGCTGGCGCTGTGGTCGCTGCTGATCTGCTTTGCGGTCGAGTTCAGCCAGCTCTACCAGGCAGCGTGGATCGTCGAGCTGCGCAGCCACACGCTGGGCCATCTGGTGCTGGGCTCGTTCTTCGGCTGGTTCGACCTGATCGCCTACGCGGCCGGGGTGGCCGTGGCGGCGATCGTCGATAACGTGGCGCTGTTCAAGCGCCGCTGAGCTTGAAATGTGGGGTCAGGCCCAGCGGGACTGACCCCAAGGTTTTACTTCACATTCCCTTCCGTGTCGCGCACTTCCAACGGCACCAGCTTCAGCTTCGATAGTTGCGGCGCGATCTTCGCCTGGTCGCCGACACCGATGATGGTCAGTTTTTCAGGCTGCAGGTATTTCCTGGCCGCCTGCTGCACCTGCTTGTCCGTCACGCTGGCAAAGCGCTGCGGCAGGGTGGTGTAGTAGTCCAGGCCCAGGTTGTACACATAGGTGTTGGCCATGCTGGCGCTGATGCTGGCGTTGGTGTCGAACTGGCCCGGCAGCGACAGCACCTGCGAATTGCGCGCGTTCGACAGTTCCTTGCTGCTGAGCGGTTTGGCGATCATGGCGCGGATTTCCTTCAGCGTTTCCGATACCGCCGGACCCGTCACATCGGTGCGCACGCTGGCGGCGATCGCAAACGGTCCCGGCGCGCTGCGGTACTGGAACTGCGAACGCACGCCGTAGGTATAGCCCTTTTCCTCGCGCAGGTTGGTGTTCAGCCGGCTGGTAAACAGGCCGCCCAGCGCCGCGTTCATCACCTGCAGCGGCGCGTAGTCCGGCGTCTTGCGGTCCACCGCGATGGTGGACAGGCGCAGCGCCGTCTGCGGCGCGCCGGGCTTGTCGACCAAAATCAGTCTGGCCTTGCTGGTGGCAGGCAGGGCCGTGACTGACGGCGCCACCTCGCCCGCTTTCCAGGCGCCGAATTTCGCTTCGGCCAGGGCTTTGAGTTCGCTTTCGGTGATATCGCCCGAGACGATCAGCGCCGCATTGTTCGGCACGTAATGCTGCTGCCAGAAGCGCTGCAGGTCGGCGCGCGTGGTCGCTTTCAGGGCCGCTTCGGTACCGAGCTGGATATAGCCGTACGGGTGCTTCGGGCCGTACAGCGCGGCCGCTTCGACGCGGGCGGCAACCGCGCCCGCATTCTCGCGCTGCTGCGCCAGGTTACCGATGCGGCTGGCGCGCTGGCGTTCGACTTCTTCCTGGGGAAACTGCGGATGCTGCACCACGTCGGCCAAGAGGTCCAGCGCCTGCGGGAAGGTGGTTTTCAAGGACGTCATCTGCGCAAACGAGCTGTCGGCGCCGGAGCCGGTGCCGAGAAACGCACCCAGCTGCGCCACTTCATCGGCGATCTGCGGCGCGCTGCGCGTGGCCGTGCCTTCCTGCAGCAACTGCGCCGTAAAGCTCGACAGTCCCGGTTGCGCCAGCGGGTTGGCGCCGGAACCGCTTTTCACCACCAGCTGGCTCGACACCAGCGGCACGGCCGGGTTGTAGTTGTGGATCACGGTCAGGCCATTGGCCAGGGTGAACGATTTGCCCTGCGGCAGGTTGATGGCCGGCGCGGGGCCGGCGCCCGGCACCTTGCTGCGCCATGGCTCGTCCGCATTGATGGCCGTGCCCGGTGCGGGCTTGACCTTGCCCGGCGCGGGCGTGGCCACTTCCGGACCCAGGTCGGGCTTGCCCGGCACGCCGTACACCACCACGCGCGCCTGCGTTTTCAGATAGGTGTCGACCGCGCGCTGCACGCCGGCTGCCGTTACCTGGCGGTAGCGTTCGATATCTTTCGCCAGGTAGCCGGGGTCGCCCGTGTACTGGTTGTATTCGTTGAGCAGGTTGGCCACGCCGCGCCCGCCGACTTTTTCCAGCTGGCTCAGCATGACGGTTTCGATGCTGTTGCGGGCGCGCTCGATTTCCTTCGCGGTCGGACCTTCAACGCGCAGTTTTTCCAGTTCCGCATTCAAGGCCTGCTCGATGGCTTCCGGTGTCTGGCCCGGGCGGGCCGTGGCGTCGATGGTAAACATCGAGGTCAAGGCGGCCGAACCCTGGTCGGCGCCCACGTCCTGGGCGATCTGCTTGTCGTACACCAGGGACTTGTACAGGCGGCTCGATTTGCCGCCAGCCAAAATTTGCGCGGCGATCTTCAGCTCCGCATCGTCTTTCGTGTAGGCCGGAGGCGTCAGCCAGCCGAAATACACGCGCGGCAATTCGACGCGGTCCTGCACCACCACGCGGCGCTCTTCTGTAATCGCCGGCGTCACCACGTTCGGCTTTTCCACCGCCGGGCCGCTCTTGAAGCTGCCGAAGTATTGGTTGACCAGCTCCTTGGTTTTCGCCTTGTCGATATCGCCGGCGATCACCAGGCTGGCATTGTTGGGGCCGTAATATTTGGTGAAGAATTCCTTGATGTCGTCCAGCTTGGCGTTCTGGATGTCGGCATGCGAGCCGATCACGCTGGCGTAGTACGGGTGGTTCTTCGGGAACAGCTGGTGGAACAGCGCTTCCTGCACGATGCCGTACGGCGCGTTTTCCACGCTCTGGCGGCGCTCGTTGCGCACCACGTCCTGCTGGTTGGTCAGCGCCGTCTGGTCCAGCACGTCGAGCAGGTAGCCCATGCGGTCGGAATGGGTCCACAGCGCCAGTTCCAGCTGGTTCGACGGCACCGTGTCGAAATAGTTGGTGCGGTCGAAATCGGTGCTGCCGTTCGAGTCGGTGGCGCCGGCGCCTTCGAGCAGCTGGTCGGCCAGGCCGCGCGGCACGTGCTTGGTGGCGGCAAACATCATGTGTTCGAACAGGTGGGCAAAACCGGTCAGGCCCGGCGCTTCATTGGCCGGTCCCACGTGGTACCAGATATTGACGGCGGTCACGGGCAATTTATGGTCTTCGACCAGGATCACTTCCAGGCCGTTGGGCAGCGTGTATTTTTCGTAGGCGATATTCGGCACGGCGGTGGCGCCCGCAGGCGTGGCGGCCGCTGCCTCGGCAGCATGGGCAAGCGTCAGCGGGGCGCCGTACAGCGACAGCATCAGGGCAGGTATGGCCAGCAGTTTGATCGGTTTCATGCGTGCTTCCGGTTGAGAGTGGTAAGGAATTGTCGGGTCAGCGCCACAGCAGCGCGGCGCCGCCGAGCACCAGCAGCGACGAGGCCAGCGAGACGATGGCGGCCGCGCCCAGCAAGCGCCATTCGCGCGGCGTCAAGCCGTTGCTGGCGGCAGCGCTGGCGGGCGGTGCTGCCGGCAAGGGGATGGGTGCAGCCGGCGGCGGCAGGCCGCCCGCCGCACAGGCCTGCGCCGCCAGCGCGTCGGTGGCGGCATGCAGCAAGGCGAGCTGGCGCTCGATGGTCTCGGCCAGTACCGCTTCGTTCAGGGCCACCAGGGCGAAGATGGGGTCGTCGGTGTCGATTTTGATGCCGGTCTTGTCAAAGACATGGCTGCGCAGTTTATGCTGGTCCACTACCATTGCACCTTGTCGAGTTGTTCGAAAATATCGCGGTACACCACCTTGATGCGCTGTTTTTCCATGATGTTGAACTTGTCGTTCTGCAGCACTTCCTGCATCGTCAGGCGCGCCGTGTTCATCTTTTTCACATCGGCGCCGAAGGTGTCCGGATTGCGCTGCGACAGGGTGATGCTGCCCTTGACGCGCGCGCGGTGATCGCTGTACGACTGCGACTCGATGAACTGCTTGCCCGAGGCCGATTGCAGCAGGCCAAAGTGTTCGTTCTGCCACAGCACCAGCGGCACCCTGGTCGACTGCGCCGTGGCAACAAAGCCGGTGGCCGTGTCGTGCAGGGTGTCGCCGCCGCCGACGATGGTGTGGATATACACCTTGCGGCCCGACTCCTCCAGCAGCGCAAAGCAGTCGTTTTCCAGCAGGTAGCCCATCAGCGGCGAAAAAGTATTGGCGCCGTTGTCGATCACGCAGTTGCCGTCCGCTTCCAGGATATCGATCATCAGCGCATCAAAACGCTTGGGGTCGATCATGCGGCCTTCCGTCATGACCGGCACATGCTTGACGTTCATCGCCTTGTAGCGCGAGAAGGTGGCGTTTTCCTGGTCGGTGTCATAGCAGCGCAGGGGAATATCGTCCTTGCCGCCCATCCATTGCGCCAGCAGGGTCGAGACCAGCGTCTTGCCGATGCCGCCCTTGCCCTGCAGGATGAAATGTACCGTGTTTTGCATTGCGACTACTCCAAGTGATTGCGTCTGTGACAGGTAAAAAAAAGATCAGTGGCAAGCGGCCGCACCGCTGTCGGTCGCTGGCCGCGGCACGCTGCCGTCGTCCGGCACTGCCAGGTATTGCCAGCTGTATCCGGCCTCATGCAGGCGCAGCTTGAGCACGCCATGGCTGCTGTTGTCGCGCATTGCGCTGTGCGGCATGAAATAAAAGAACGGCGTCAGGAAGGCGCCGCCGGTGCCGATCACGAACTGGCGCAGGCCGCGCGCTTCGTCGACGTTGCCGTTGGCGTCCTGCGGCGCGAAGCGCTCGTAATCGTGGTCGTGGCCCGACAGCACCAGCTCGGCGCCGGCGTCATGCAGCGCCTGCCAGGCTGGCTGCATGGTGTTCGGCGCGCGGTGCCCGCCCGAGCTGTACAAGGGCGCATGCCAGTAGGCCAGCGTGCAGCGCGCAGGGTGGCGCGCCAGGTCGTCCTTCAGCCACGCCAGCTGTTCGCCGCGCCGCGCGGCCGGCAGATGGCTGTTGAGCGAGATCACATGCCAGCTGCCCAGTTGAAAACTGTAGTAGTCGGGCCGGCCGAAGTAATCGAAGTAGCCGCTGGCCGCTTTCGAGCCATAGTATTCGTGGTTGCCGGGGGTAGGGTAGGTGCGCTGCTTGAAGCGGCCCCAGGTCGGGGCGTAGCAGTCGCGAAACTCGGCCGCCAGACCCACCGGATAGGTATGGTCGCCCAGGCTCAGCACGGCTGCATCGGGCTTGTCCTTCAGTTCGCCGGCAATCAGTTCGGCCGTCAGCGCCGCCCCCGTATATTGCCAGCCGCGCTGGCGGCAGTCGGCGATATCGCCCGCCGCATACACGGTGTAGGCCGGGCCATCGAGGTCGGCGGGCGCCAGCGCAGCCGTGTACGGCGTGCCGGTGCAAGCGGACAACAGCAGCAGCGTGGGGCAGGCAAGGGCGGTAAACGGCGAAGACAGGGTCATGGAAGGGGCGGCGGCTGGCGATTGTTGAGAATAGTTCTTTTTTGCCCGATAGGCAACCGCCCATGACTGGCCGGGTGCGGCATGTTGACTGGCATTTTTACCACAATGCTTTGCAAAGATGCCATGTTGATGGCCAAATCTGGTTATGATGATGGGAAAGAATATCATTGATGCAAAGCAATTTTTGTGTGAAGAATCCACCCCAGAGTGTGAATAAGGATGCCGTGCCGCTCTCCAGTCTCGACAAAGCCGACATAGACCGCCTGAACCTGCACGGCTTGTCCTGCCTGGTCGGCAACCGCCGCCAGGCCCGGCGCCTGACGCAGCTGGCGCTGGCGGCCGCCGAACGCCTCGATTATGCGCGCGGGCGCGCGTATGCCGAACTGAACCAGTGCTGGCTGGCCTATTACGGCGGCGAAGCGGAGCCGACCTGTGCCGGGCTGCAGCAGTATTTTCATCAAGGCTATGACCTCGAAGGCGGGATGGAAGTGGCCGCGCTGCAGGGCGCGTACGCCAGCCGGCGCGGCGAGTTTGCCGAAGCCGAGCAGTTTTTCTTCCTGGCGCGCAAGCTCGCCGCACAGATCCCCGATTCCCTGCATAAATTCATGCTGTATGCGCGCCTCGGTGTCGATGCGCTGAACCGCGGCGACACGCAGGAAGGACCGCGCAATTTCCTGCTGGCGCTCGATATCGCCGAGCGCTTCGGCACGCCCGCGCACCGCGTCAACAGCCTGTCGAACCTGGCCTCGTCGCAGCATGACCTGGGCAATGACGAAGACGCCATTCCGCTGCTGTACGAAGCGCTCGACATCATCGGCACGCAAAAACTCAAGTACCAGCACACCATCGTCTCGGCCAACCTGGCCATGTGTTTGCTGGCCACCGGCAAGCCGGCCGAAGCGCTGGCGCTGGTCGAGCCATTCTACGAGTGGCCCGAAGACGACCTGGCGATCCGCGCCTTCCTGTTCTGCATTGCCGCCCATGCCGCCATCTCGCTGGGACAGCCCGACAGCGCCCTGCAGCTGCTGCAGCGTGCCAGCGACTATGCGAACCAGGCGCAGGACCTGGAAGAGCAGATGCATGTGTGGCTGGTGCGCGGCAAGCTCGACCTGCATGCGGGCGACCCGGCCACGGCACTGGTGTCGCTGACGCAGGCGCACAGCCTGCTCAGCTGGACGCGCAATCCGTTCCACCAGCAGCAGATCCTGCGCGGGCTGTCCGACATCAACGCGCAGCTGGGCCACTGGCAGCAGGCGTATGGTTTCCTGCAGCAGTATCACACCGCCTTCGAGGCCAGCAGCCGCTCGGCGCGCGCCTCGCGCGTGCTGATGCGCAACCTGGAAAAGGAAATGCGCAACCTGAAGGCCGAGCGCGACAAGGCGCTGGAATTGCAGGCCGCGCGCGAGTCGGAAAACGTCAAGCTCGAACACCTGAACCGCGAGCTGGCGCACCAGATCATGCATGTCAATTCGCTGCAGGACAGCCTGAAGGAGCAGGCCATGCGCGACCACCTGACCGGCCTGTACAACCGCCGCCATTTCGAAACCTGTTTGAACGCCATCCTGCACGAGGCCAATGCCGACGAGCCGGTCGCCATCATCATCATCGACCTCGATTTTTTCAAGCGCATCAACGACACCTATGGCCATAACTTTGGCGACGAAGTGCTGATCCAGTTCGCGCGCCTGGTCGAAGGCCAGCTGCGCGGCAGCGACATGGTGTGCCGCTACGGCGGCGAGGAGTTCTGCCTGCTGCTGCGCGAGGCCGACAGCGTGGTGGCCGCGCACAAGATCGACGATATCGCCGCGCGCTATCGCCAGCTGCTGATCAAGCAGGCGCCGCACAGCCTGTCGGGCTGCACGTTTTCGGCCGGCATAGCCGAGTATCCGCTGCATGGCGCCGGCCGCCATGAACTGCTGATGCGCGCCGACAGCGCCCTGTATGCGGCCAAGCAGGCCGGACGCGACCGCGCCGTGATCGCGCTACACGAGCAAGCGTAGCAAGCCCTGCAAGGCATGCGCCACCGCCTGCGCGCGCACGGCCTGGCGGTCGCCGGCGAACACGCAGCGTTCCGTCTGCACGCCGTCAGGCGTGGCCCAGCCGAAGCAGACGGTGCCGACCGGCTTGCCGGGCACGGCGCCACCCGGACCGGCGATGCCGGTGGTGGCGACGGCAACCTGCGCCTCGCTGTGCGCCAGCGCGCCGCGCGCCATGGCGGCCGCCACCTCCTCGCTGACGGCGCCGCGTTCCGCAATCAGCGGCGCCGGCACGCCCAGCATCTGCGTCTTCGACACGTTGGTGTAGGTGACAAAGCCCCGCTCGAACCAGGCGCTCGAGCCGGCAACGTCGGTGATGGCTTGCGCCACGCCGCCGCCCGTGCACGATTCCGCCGTGGCCAGCAACCGGCTCCTGGCATGCAGGGCCTGGCCCACCTGGCGTGCCAATTCAAAAATGTCGTCGTTCATGGTATGACCGTGGAAAGTTCAAGTGCCGACTGTAGCATGGCGCAGTGCGGACGGGCAGGCTGGCAGGCGCGCGCGATAGATGAAAGTTTCCCCTTTGATAGCGAAAACTGCGTACACTTATTTGTGTATTTGCCAGCAATTGAGCTGCACAATTGTTGCAGTGGCTGCTAGTGCAGCTCGGCAATATTCTGGTATCGATCCGGATCGACCTTTGAATCAACCTTTGAATCAACCTTTCTTTCGCATTGGCTGTCATGGCACTTTTCAATCAGCACGATGACGAGCAGATCAATCAGGCCAGGCTGCGTGCCATCCGCCACAAGCTGGCCCTGTTGGGCCTGCTGAGCACCATGGCAACGCTGGGCATTGCCATGGGTGCCGTCGTTGTCCATGACTGGTACGGCGGCCAGCGCAAGCCGGGGGCGGACTACCTGGCAATTGCGCTGGGCGTGACGTTGCTGGCGCTGCTGTTGGCCTGGCTGCTGCTGCGCCGCCTGCGGCAGGTGATCATCGACCCCATCCTCGCCGAGGCGTTCACGCGGATGCAGTCGGACGTCGAGCAGCGCACGCAGGCGCAGCAGGAAGTGATGCGCCTGAATCGGGAGCTGGAAGCACGCGTGCATGAACGCACGATGCAGCTGGAACTGCGCAATGGCGAACTGGCGCTGGCGATGGAAGAGGCGCGCAGCGCCAACCAGGCCAAGTCGGCCTTTCTGTCATCGATGAGCCATGAATTGCGCACGCCCCTCAACGCCATCCTCGGCTTTTCGCAAATCCTCAGCTCCGACCGCCTGCCCTCGACGCTGGAACAGAAAAAAGAGTTTGCCGGCCATATCCTGAAGTCGGGCCGCCACCTGCTGACCCTGATCAATGACATCCTCGACCTGGCCAGGATCGAAGCGGGCGCCGTCAGCCTGTCGCTCGAAGCGGTCAGCCTGCAGATGCTGCTGCACGAGTGCCGCGACATGACGGCGCCGCTGGCCGCCGGGCGCGGCATCAGCATGGCGTTTGCCGATGATTGCCGGCTGCAGGTGCTGGCCGACCGCACGCGCTTGAAACAGATCCTGCTCAACCTGCTCTCGAACGCCCTCAAATACAACCGCGACCAGGGCAGCGTGAACGTCGGCTGCAGCGTGCAGCCTGGCGGACGGGTGCGCATCAGCGTCAGCGATACCGGCACGGGTCTCGACAGCGCGCGCCAGGCGCAGCTGTTCCAGCCGTTCAACCGCCTGGGCCAGGAAAGGGGGGCGCAGGAGGGCAGCGGCATCGGCCTGGTGGTCAGCAAGCGGCTGGCCGAATTAATGGAGGGCAGCATCGGCGTGGACAGCAGCGCAGGCGTGGGCAGCACCTTCTGGATCGAACTGGATGCGGCGCCATGATCAGCCAGGCCGACATCTATGGCGCGCGCATCCTGATCGTCGACGATCAGCAAGTCAATCTGCAGCTGCTCGAGCACCTGCTCGAAAGCGGCGGCTATACCTCGCTCACCAGTACCCTCGATGCGCATGCCGTGGCCGCGCTGCACCAGCAGCATCAATATGACCTGATCATTCTCGACCTGGTGATGCCGGCCATGAGCGGCTATGCGGTCATGGATGCGCTGCGCCCGCTGGAACTGGAAGGCTACCTGCCGGTGCTGGTGATCGCCGCCGACCCCGACGCCAGGCTGGCGGCGCTGGCGTCGGGTGCGCGCGACTTCATCAGCAAGCCGTTCGATGCACTGGAAGTGCTCACGCGCATCCACAACATGCTCGAAGTGCGGCTGCTGCACCGGGCCGCGCGCAACTACAGCGCGCGTCTCGAAACGATGGTCAGCCAGCGCACGGCCGAGCTGCGGCGCTTTCGCGGCGCCATGGACGCCACCAGCGACGCCATCTTCCTGGTCGACATGCCGGACATGGCGCTGGTCGATGTCAACGACGGCGCCTGCCGCTTGCTCGGCCATACGCGCCAGGAACTGCTGGCGCTGCCGCCCGGCAGCGTGCTGCCTTCGCCGGTCCTGCCATTGACGACGCTGCCCGAGGGCGCCACGCATCTGGCGCTCGAAGCGGGCGAATGCGACCTGCTGCGGCGCGACCTGTCGACGGTGCCGGTGGAACTGGGCTCGCACTGGTATGCGCAAGCGCCCGAAGACGCCACTGCCGGTACCGGCGCGCCGCTGCTGATCGCGGTGGCGCGCGACATCAGCGAGCGGCGCCAGGCGCAGGAGCGGCTGAAACACCTGGCCCATTACGACAGCCTGACGGGACTGCCCAACCGCAGCCTGTTCTACCAGACGCTGGCGCAGGCGGTCGAGCTGGCGCAGGAAAAATCCTGGCGCATCGTGGTGCTGTTCATTGCGCTCGACCGCTTCAAGAGCATCAACGACACGCTGGGCGCGGCGCTGGGCGACGAATTGCTGCGCCAGTTCAGCAACCGCCTGGTCGCCTGTGTGCGCCTGCGCGACACGGTCGGGCGCCTGGGCGACGATGAGTTTGCGCTGATCCTCACCATGAGCCGCAACCAGCAGGAAGCGGTGGCGGTGGCCAACCAGGTGCGCGACGCCCTGCGCGCGCCATTCGACCTGCGCGGCCATGCGGCCACGCTGACGGCCAGCATCGGCATCGCCATGTATCCCGACGACGCGCTCGACCCGGAAACCCTGATTCGCTACGCCAACACGGCGATGGGCGGCGCCAAGCAGGCCGGGCGCGACGGCTACCGTTTTTTCACGGCCGGCATGAACGTGCAGGTGCTGGCGCGGCTGGACCTGGAACTGGCGCTGCGCCATGCGCTGGAGCACGAGCAATTCATTTTGCACTACCAGCCCAAGGTCGACCTGCGCACCGGCCGCATCAGCGGCGTGGAAGCGCTGCTGCGCTGGCGCCGTCCCGGCTATGGCCTGGTGGCGCCGGCCGAATTCGTGCCGGTGCTGGAAGACACGGGCCTGATCGGGCGCGTCGGCTCGTGGGTGATCGGCGCCGCCTGCCGCCAGATCGCGCAGTGGCGCGACGAGGGCGTGGGACCGGTGCGCGTGGCCGTCAATGTGTCGAGCCGCCAGTTTGCCGAAGGCGACCTGGAAGGCGAGGTGACGCGCGCGCTGGCGCAGCATCAGGTGCCGGCCGAACTGCTGGAGCTGGAACTGACGGAAACGGCGCTGATGTCGAACGCCGAGCGCACCATCGTCGTGCTGGGCAAACTGAAGAAAATCGGCGTCAAGGTGGCGATCGACGACTTCGGCACCGGCTACTCCAGCCTGGCCTATCTGCAGCGCTTCCCGATCGACAAGCTGAAGATCGATATCGCTTTTGTGCGCAACATTACCAGCAGCCCCAACGACGCGGCCATCGCGCTGGCCATCATCAGCATGGCGCACAGCCTGAAATTGAGCGTGGTGGCCGAGGGCGTCGAGTCGCGCCCGCAGCTCGAATACCTGCGCCGCAACCGCTGCGACGAAATCCAGGGCTTTTATTTCAGCC
The DNA here is from genome assembly GCF_031995485.1 of Janthinobacterium sp. Lineage (NCBI taxonomy): Bacteria > Pseudomonadati > Pseudomonadota > Betaproteobacteria > Burkholderiales > Oxalobacteraceae > Janthinobacterium > Janthinobacterium sp. The sequence goes on along the minus strand of NZ_DAMAGB010000003.1, from coordinate 113,198 downwards.
GTGCCCTGCCGGCGCTGGAACTGGGCCAGATCATCACCGCCGGCGCCGGCCTGCCGCCGGGCCACGATCCGGCCGCGCAGCCGGCGCAGACCCTGCTGATCGTCGACGACGACGTCAACGTGCTGTCGTCCCTGCACCGTTTGTTCCGTCCCGACGGCTACCAGATCCTGACGGCCAGCACGCCGGCCGAGGGCTTTGAAATGCTGGCCCTGCACCGCGTGCACGTGATCGTCTGCGACCAGCGCATGCCCGGCATGAGCGGCACCGAGTTCCTCAGCAAGGTCAAGGAACTGTACCCGGAAACCATCCGCATCATCCTGTCCGGCTACACGGGCCTCGAAGCCGTGCTCGACTCGATCAACCGCGGCGCCATCTACCGGTTTTACACGAAACCGTGGGACGACACCACGCTGCGCGACAATATCCGGCTGGCATTCCAGCATTACTGGATGGTCAATCAGCCGGGACTGGCAAGGGCGGTTGTGCGCTAGGCGGCTTCGTCAGCTAATCGCTGAAATGATCGAATGAACTGAGCTGCAAATCCAGCGCCGCGCCTGCCGCATCGGCCAGGCGCAGGCCTGCCCCGGCCTCGATGCGGCCCACGCGCGTGACGGGCGTGCGGCATTGACCGGCCAGCGCGGCAATCGCCCCGCGCGACGAGGCCGGCGCCGTAAAGCACAATTCATAATCATCGCCGCCGGCGGCCGTGTAGCGGCGGCGCAGGCCGGTTTCCTGCTGCGCCAGGATGGGGCCGGCCGGCAGCGCGTCCACGTTCAGGGTGGCGCCCACCTGCGAGGCTGCCAGGATATGGCCCAGGTCGCCCACCAGGCCATCCGAGATATCGATGGCGGCGTGCGCCAGGTTCGATTCGGCCAAGGCACAGCCGAGCGCCACGCGCGGCGTCGGCGTATGCATGCGCACCGCCGCGCTGGCCAGTTGCTCGGCCGACAGCGACTGCTCCATGCGGTAGCCGGCCAGCGCCAGGCGCGCGTCGCCCAGGGTGCCGCTGATCCAGATATCGTCGCCAGCCACGGCGCGGCTGCGGCGCAGCGCCTGGCCCGGGGCCAGTTCGCCAAACACGGTGATGCAGATGTTCAGCGGGCCCTTGGTGGTGTCGCCGCCGATCAGCTCGCAGCCATGCGCATCGGCCAGCGCAAACAGGCCTTCGGCAAAGCCGGCCAGCCAGGCCCGTTCGGCTTGCGGCAGCGCCAGCGCCAGCGTAAATGCCACCGGGCGGGCGCCCATCGTGGCCAGGTCGGACAGATTGACGGCCAAGCTTTTGTGGCCCAGTTTGCGCGCATCGGCACCGGCAAAGAAATGCCGGTCCTCCACCAGCATGTCCGACGAGATGGCGATCTGTTTGCCGGCCGTGGGTGTCAGCAGCGCGCAGTCGTCGCCGATGCCCAAGGTGGCGCGTCCCGGGCGCTGGCGCACGAAGTATTGTTTGATCAGGTCGAATTCGGAAAGGGTGTCGGGCAAGGCCATGGTGGGGTGCGTGAGTTGTGCCGGGCCTCGATTATAGGCTGGCCTACAATGGCCGTCTTTGCCTGGACGAGGTTTTGCCATGTTGCTTCCCGATTTGCACGCCGTGGTGCTGGCGTATCTTGCCGATGGCTGGCTGCGCGACCCCGCGATGGCCGGCCTGCGCAGCTTCGAGCACGCCGAACTGGCCGTGCGCGGGTTTGACATCATCGGCCCGCCGCAGGGGCTGGCCCTGTATGAAGAGCAGCGCCGCTTTCGCCGCGCGGGCAGGGTGGTGCAGGGGTCGTTCAAGGTGTTTCTGGAACAGGGCCATTTCCATGGCAACGGGCTCGATCTGGGCTATCAGCTGCGGCTGGCGGGCGTGCTGCGCGCCGCGCGCGGCCAGGCGCTGCCGCCGTTCAAGGTGCTGCTGCGGCGCGATGCAAGCTGGGGCGCGCTGCTGTTCGACAACGGCCTGGTACTGCATTTTGCCGCCAACCTGCGCGGCACGCCGCGCCATTATTTCCTGACGATCGTCGAAGGGAGCGTGCCGGCGCCGCCTGATAGCGAACTGGACCTGCGCGCCGCCAGCCAGGCGCATGCCGACGTGCTGTATGCGACCTATGCGCCGGCCGAACTGCAGCGCCTGGCGCATCGCGGCCATGCGCCGCTGCGCGAGCTGATCCGTGAGTTGCGCAGCTTGCGCTAGTTTTTCGCCTGCGCCATGCCCTGCAGCAGCTTGCCCAGCAACTGGCCCAGCTGGGTTTGTTCGCGCGCGGTCAATGACCCCAGCATCTTGCGTTCGTTGTCCACATGCAGCAGCACCAGCCTGTCGATCAGTTCGCGCCCGGCGCCCGTCAGCGCCACCAGCACGCCGCGCCGGTCGGTCGGGTGTTTCTGCCGTTCGATCAGGCCGGCCATCTCCAGCCGGTCGATGCGATTGGTCATGCCGCCCGAGGACAGCATGGCCGCCTCGTACAGCGCGGTCGGCGTCAAGGCATACGGCGCGCCCGAGCGGCGCAGGGTCGCCAGCACGTCGAATTCGCCGGGCTGCAGGCCGTGTTCGGCAAACAGCGGGTTGAGCCAGTCGCGCGCCATCAGCTGCGCCACGGTGCCCAGCTGCCCCACCAGCTGCATGGCTTTGGTATCGAGTTGCGGCAGTTCGCGCTGCCATTGTTCCGCTGCAAATTGAGCGCGCTGATGTTCGTCGGGCGTATCGGTCATGGCAATCCTTTTATCTTGACGTCGAGACGATTTTATATCTTCATGTTAAGATACTTTTCATCGAGTTATTTCTCCTTGAAGTATTAAACCATGTGCCTCCTTGCGGGGCAAGGACTATCCATGCCATCGAAAAGCGACACATTGCGTTCTCCTTCCTCCGCCCTGCTGGTGGCCGCCATACTTTTGCTGGGCCTTAACCTGCGTCCGATCCTGGCCGCCATTGGGCCTCTGCTGGACGCCATCCAGACTGGCACCGGCATCAGCAGCGCGGACGCTGGCCTGCTGACCACCGTGCCCGTGTTTGCCATGGGACTGTGCGCGCTGGCCGGCGCGCAGTTGCAGCGGCGCCTGGGCGTGGTGCGCGGTGTCGGCCTGGGCATTGGCATCATCGCGCTGGCCTGTTCCTTGCGCTGGCCGCTGCACGGCAGCGCCGGCCTGATCGCCACCGCCGCGCTCGGCGGCCTCGGCATCGCGCTGGTGCAGGCCTTGCTGCCGGCGTTTATCAAGCGCCACTTCCCCGAGCGCGCCGGCCAGCTGATGGGCTTGTATACCACCGGCATCATGGGTGGCGCGGCGCTGGCGGCCGCCTCCGCGTCGCCGCTGGGGCAACTCCTGGGCTGGCAAACGCTGCTGGCGCTGTGGGCGCTGCCGGCCGCCGCCGCGCTGCTGCTGTGGCGCCGCGCGACCGCCGCACGCGTTGATGTGGCGGGCGGCAGCAACGCCAGCCTGCCCGTGCGCGCGCCGCGTGCCTGGCTGTTGATGGTGTTCTTCGGCATCGGCACCGGCGCCTACACGCTGGTGCTGGCCTGGCTGCCGCCGTTCTACACCGAGCTGGGCTGGAGCGCCGCGCGCAGCGGCCTGCTGCTGGGCGCGCTGACCCTGGTGGAGGTGGCAGCCGGTCTGGTGGTCTCAAGCATCCTCCACCGCTTCCCGGACCGCCGTCCTCTGCTGCTGTCGGTGCTGCTGTCCGTGCTGGCGGGGCTGGCCTGCCTGATTGTCGCGCCCGTGCCGCTGGCGATTCCCGCCGTGATCCTGCTCGGCTGCGGCATCGGCGCGCTGTTTCCGCTATCGCTGATTGTCAGCATGGACCATGTGACGGAACCGGCCGGCGCGGGCGCCTTGCTCGGCTTTGTGCAGGGCGGCGGCTATATCATCGCCAGCGCCATGCCGTTTATCGCCGGCCTGATCCGCCAGCATTCGGCCAGCCTGGCGCAGGCGTGGATGGTGATGGCGGGCGGGGTGGTGGTGTTGCTGCTGATCACACTGCGTTTTGCGCCCGGTGCTGGCGTGCGCCGGCTGCGCGCCGCAAGCTGATATATTTTGCCGTCTTGACATCCCGGAAGCCACGCACGCATGGATATCGTCAATCACTATCTCGCAGGACTGCGCCAGGTTTTGCCGCCCACCCCGCTGGCACGGCTGGCTGTTGCCGGTGGCGCCAGCGCGGCGCAATTGCAGACCTTGCTGCAGGCGTTTCCCGCTTGCCCGGCCAGCCTGCTTGCCCTGCTGAGCCAGCTCAACGGCACGCACTGGGACGATGACGAAGACGGCGTCGGCACGGCCGTGCTGGTGCTGGGCGCCGATCCGGGCATGGGCAGCTATCCGTATTTCCTGCGCTCGGTCGAGCAGATACTGGAAGACAGGCAACTGTATCCCGACAGCATAGTCGAGATATATGGCGAGCTGGCGGACGACGATAGCGTCGTGCTGGACAGCGGCATCGATGCGCAGGCCAGCGGCAAGGAACGGCTGTGCTTTGCGCACTGCATGAACAATGGCGGCACCTCGATGCTGTACCTGGATTTTGCGCCAGGCTCTGGCGGCGTGGCGGGACAGGTGATCCGTTTTGTGCACGACCCGGACGAGTACCGCGTGATTGCCGCCAGTTTTGACGATTACCTGCAACTGCAGATCAACCAGGAGTATGCGTTTGTCGACCCCGAGCAATAAATCCCCCCTTCTTGAAACCTACCTCGCCGGCGTGCGTGAGCGCTTGCCGCAGGAAAGCCTGGACGAGCTGGCGCTGGCCAGCGGCGCCAGTGCGCAGCAGCTCGATCAGCTGCGCCAGGCTTATCCGCTATGCCCGGACAGCCTGTTGCGCCTGCTGGCCACCTATAACGGCACGTATTACGACGCATATCCTGGCGGCATGGTGCTGGTGTACCTGCTGGGCTCGGATGTTTTCGAGTATCCGTATTACCTGAGCTCGGTCAAACAGATACTCGAAGACAAGGAAGCCGATCAGCGCAGCATCGCCGACATCTATGGCCATTATCTTGAGGAGGACCCCGGCATCGTCGATGCGCGCATCGATGCGACGGTCAGGCAGGGGCAGCGCCTGTGTTTCTCCCACTGCATGAACAATGGCGGCAGCTCGAAGCTGTATGTCGATTTCTCGCCGACGGCCGCCGGCAAGAGCGGCCAGATCGTGCGCTTCCTGCATGACCCCGACAATTACCAGGTGATCGCCAACAGTTTTGACGAGTACCTGCAGATGCTGATCGATGAAGACTACGGCTTTCTGATCGAAGACAACTTTGAATAAGGCCGTTTTTGATCGAAAAAAATTATTGATATTAAAAAATCGATAGTTTTTTGCATCGTTTCGGTTTGCGCCGTCGCACGCCTTTACAATGGTGGGTTATGCGGTTTCGTGATAACAGACTATGCTTGCGGAAAATACCTAGCGGCTTGAAAGTAGCGGTCTGATAAAATCGCGAACACCCCGATCGACCAAACAGGAAGGCAGCACAGCATGGATTCGTCATCTGATAAAAAAGAAGAATTGCGTCAACAATTGCGCTCGGCCGCACTCGAATATCACGAGTTCCCGCGCCCCGGCAAGATCAGCGTGACGCCTACCAAGACACTGACCAACCAGCGCGACCTGGCGCTGGCCTACTCACCCGGCGTGGCCGCTCCCTGCGAAGAAATCGTCATCGACCCTGCCAACGCCTACAAATACACGGCGCGCGGCAACCTGGTGGCCGTGATTACCAACGGCACCGCCGTGCTGGGCCTGGGCAATATCGGTCCGCTGGCGGCCAAGCCGGTGATGGAAGGCAAGGGCGTGCTGTTCAAGAAGTTCGCCGGCATCGACGTGTTCGATATTGAAATCAACGAGCTCGATCCGGACAAGCTGGTCGACATCATCGCCGCGCTGGAACCGACCTTCGGCGGCGTGAACCTGGAAGACATCAAGGCGCCCGAGTGCTTCTATATCGAACGCCAGTTGCGCGAGCGCATGAAGATTCCCGTCTTCCATGACGACCAGCACGGCACCGCCATCATCGTCGGCGCCGCCATCCTGAACGGCATCCAGTATGTCGGCAAGGACATCAAGAACTGCAAACTGGTGGTGTCGGGTGCCGGTGCCGCCGCGCTGGCCTGCCTGGACCTGATCGTCGACCTGGGCTTCCCGCTCGAAAACATCTTCGTCACCGACCTGGCCGGCGTGGTCTACAAGGGCCGCACCGAACTGATGGATCCGGACAAGGAACGCTTCGCGCGCGACACCGACGCCCGCACCCTGGCCGAAGTGATCCCGGACGCCGACATCTTCCTCGGCCTGTCGGCCGGCGGCGTGCTGAAACAGGACATGGTCAAGACCATGGCCAAGAACCCGCTGATCCTGGCGCTGGCCAATCCGAATCCGGAAATCCTGCCCGACGACGTGAAAGCAGTGCGCGGCGACGCCATCATCTGCACCGGCCGCTCGGACTACCCGAACCAGGTCAACAACGTACTGTGCTTCCCGTACATCTTCCGCGGCGCCCTCGATTGCGGCGCGACCACCATCACGCGCGAAATGGAGATCGCGGTGGTGCACGCGATCGCCGAACTGGCGCACGCCGAGCAGTCCGACATCGTCGCCACCACCTACGGTTTCACCAGCCTGTCGTTCGGTCCGGAATACCTGATCCCGATGCCGTTCGATCCGCGCCTGCTGATCAAGATCGCGCCGGCAGTGGCCAAGGCGGCCGAAGATTCCGGCGTGGCGACGCGTCCGATCGCCGACCTGCAAGCGTACGCCGACAGCCTGCAGCAATTCGTGTACCGCAGCGGCACCTTCATGAAGCCGCTGTTCCAGGTGGCCAAGAAAACCGCAAACGAACTCAAACGCATCGTCTACGCCGAAGGCGAAGAAGAGCGCGTGCTGCGCGCGGTGCAGGTAGTGGTCGACGAGAAACTGGCGCGTCCTATCCTGGTGGGCCGCCCGGCCGTGCTGGAAGCACGCATCCAGAAGTTCGGCCTGCGCCTGAAACAGGGCGTCGACTTCGACATCATCAATCCGGACTTCGACGAGCGTTACCGCGACTACTGGACCACGTACTACGAGATGACCAGCCGCAAGGGCGTCACCGAGGAATACGCGAAGCTGGAAATGCGCCGCCGCCACAGCCTGATCGGCTCGATGATGATCCACAAGGGCCACGCCGATGGCATGATCTGCGGCACCTTCGGCACCACGCAGCTGCACCTGAAATATATCGACCAGGTGCTGGGCAAGCGCGCCGGCAGCAATGTATATGCGGCCATGAACGTGCTGATCATGCCCGAGCGCCAGCTGGTGATGGTCGACACCCACGTCAATGAAAACCCGGACGCGGATCAGCTGGCCGAAATCACCATCATGGCAGCCGAAGAGATGACGCGTTTCGGCCTGTCGCCGCGCGCGGCCCTGCTGTCGCACTCGAACTTCGGTTCCAGCGACAGCGCCTCGGCGCAGAAGATGCGCGCCGCGCTGGCCATCATCAAGGAACGCGCGCCGGAGCTGGAAATCGACGGCGAAATGCACGGCGACACGGCGCTCGACAGCAAGCTGCGCCACAAGCTGATGCCGAATTCGGATCTGAAACACGACGCCAACCTGCTGGTGATGCCGAACATCGAGTCCGCCAATATCGCCTACAACCTGGTGAAAACGGCTGCCGGCAACGGCATCGCGGTGGGCCCGATCCTGCTCGGCTGCGCCAAGCCGGTGCACATCCTGACGCCATCGGCCACCGTGCGCCGCATCGTCAACATGACGGCGCTGTGCGTGGTCGATGCAGTGGCACAACGGCTGTAATGGCTGAGTGTTCGCGCTGAGCGAAAGCCGCCCCATCCGCAAGGAGGGGCGGCTTTTTTACAGGGGCGGCATGGTGACGGGCATGGCCGTGGCGAGCGGATAGCGGCGCAGGTAATAGTGACGGTACAGCATGATCTCGCCCCATACCAGCAGCAGCGCTGCCAGCGCGAACAGGCCGATCGTGATCTTGAGCGAATTGAAGTAGGCGCTGGCCTGGTGCTTGATGGCGTCGATAAAGATCATCGGCAAGGACTTGTCGAGCTTGCTGAAGTCGGCCTGGCGCGTGACATCGGTAGTCACGCGCACGGCCAGGTCGGTGCCCAGCTTGGCCAGTTCGCTGGTGGGCTGGCCACGGAAGTCGGAACCCTTCAGCGCCTCGCCCAGCACGCTGGCCTTGCTGATCAGCTGCTCCTGCAGCACATCGGTCAGCAGCACGCTGCCGCGGCGCAGGATGAAGTCGTTGATCCAGCGCGCCTTGCTGCGTTCCCAGTAGCTGCTTGAGGTCGGCTGGTAATACATGCCTTTGACATACGGTTCGATCAGGCTGCGCATGCTGACCGGCTGGCCCGGCGCGATCAGCCTGGCCTGTGTTTCCAGGTAGCGGCGCAGCACCGGCGCCTGCGCTTCGAACACCGGCTGCAGGTCGCGCACCAGCGCCTGGTTGACCACGCGGTGCACGCTGTGCACGGCGCCAAACGCGCCGCCGAGCACCGGCAGCGCCAGCAGGATCAGAACATAGCTGAGCTTGGCCGCCACATGCCAGGCGCGCGGACGGCGTACCAGCAGGCATTTCCTGGCCAGCTGGTAGCAGATGATCGCGGCGATGACAAACCCGAGCACGCCATACAGCAGCATCCATGGCAGGGCGGTCCACAGCAGGTCGCTGCCGAATGGCGCCAGGCTGCTGCCCCAGTTGAGCAGTTGTGCATTCATCGCTTTGCCTTGATTGTGAATAATCAGGCAAGTATAACCTTTTCGCAATGCAACATCTGCACGCTTGAAGAGGCGCGTGAAACGCGATTAATTGAACGGTGACAGGTCCAGCCAGACGGCATAGGACAGGCGCTTGCCATTCCACAGCCCGCCGCCACGAATCACCGCATCGCACGAGGTCAATTGGCCGGCCAGGTCCAGATGGCCCAGGTTGCGGTGCAGCTTCAGCGCATCGTTGTGCGCCAGGAAACCAACCAGCTGGCCGTCGATAAAAACGGCCACGGCCTTGTCCTGGAACGGATTGGCGTCGTCGCACACCAGCAGCGCCAGGCATTGCTCATCGGCGTTGCCCGGGCCATGTTCGCCGGCCAGTTTCGCGATGGCCGGCTGGTACATCGAATCGTTGTCCACTTCGGACGCATAGCGGCCGCCATCGGTCCAGTGGTGCGCTGGTGCGCCGGGCGGGATCGCCGGCACATACTGGCGGATCGACAGCAGCGCCTTGTCCAGCGGCTTGACGGGCGTACGGCCGCTGAAAACGTAATACAGCAGGGCGATCACGGTCGCGATGGCAAGCAGGTAAAGCATGGTATCTCTCTGAATTCGAAGGGGACGTTGCCGCTGGCGGCACGCGCTGCCGACACTATAGCAAGCCGCCTCCCCGGCCGCCATGCCTGAATGGCTAGCGCTTCATCGCCATGCCCACCGACTTTGGTGCCGTGTGCGTGAAACCGAACTGCGCGTACAGATTTTGCGCCTGGCCGTCGGCGATCAGGCTGACGTAAGCGCTGGCCGGTACCTGTTCTTCGATATAGCGCATGATCTCGCGCATGATCAGCTTGCCCAGTCCCCGCCCCTGGTGCGCCGGCAGCACGGCGATATCGACCACCTGGTAAAAGCAGCCGCCGTCGCCGATGATGCGGCCCATGCCGACGATCTCGTCGCCCTGCAGCACCTGCACCGCAAACAGCGAGTTCGGCAATCCCCTGGCCGCCGCTTCCGCCGTCTTCGGACTGAGTCCGGAAGCACTGCGCAGATGGCAATAGGTGGCGGCATCGGGAATGGCGAGAACAGTGGTGTAAGGCGTGGACAAGGCAGGCTCCTGGAGGTGGGTGGATGACAGGCAATTATAAATCTGCCTGTTCTCGCGCTGCCAATTGCGCTATGGTGGCGGCATCGATTCTTTGAAAGCACGCCATGTCCGCAGGATTTACCGCCACCGACCTCTCCGTCCTCGCCGAGGACGACGCCCTGATCACCACCCTGGCCGCCCCGGCCGCCAACGGCGAGACCGTCTATCTGATGTTCCAGCGCGCCGACGAGTACGACGAGCAGGACGTGGCGCTCGGCATGGACGAGCCGTATATCGAATACTGCGGCCAGGAATTCTCGTGGTACGGCCATATGCACGCCGTGATCCTGCACGCCAACCGCCTGTCGGTGCAGATGGACGCCGAGGCCGCCATGCAGATGGACGACGACGGCCAGATCGACGTGCGCTTCAACCTCGCGCCGGAGCGCTATGCCCAGCTGCAACAGGCGCTGCGCACGACGTTCGAGGGCTGCGAGTATTACCGCGAAGAGCGCTGAGGAAGTCCGCATGGATGCGCCGATACCGCAACCGACCCTGACAGGTACGCTGGTCGAGCTGCGTCCCTGGCGTTCATCGATACGGCGCAGGCGGCGGTGAGGGAGGGCATGGCGCAGGCCGGCAAATCACCGGTAGTTTGTTTTTCTTCAAACGAGACTTCGTTACCGGGCTGTACCGTAAGGCACTTCTTCATGACAGGGAGAGCAAGATGCCTTACATCTATACGCGAGTCGATGAGCTTGAAAAAGCCACAATGGTTGGTAACCACCAATGCGTGGCACTGGTCAGGGAATATGCCGGTGCGCCGCATACGCTGGCATGGCGGCAGGGCGAGGCAGTACTGGGCAGTAGCCTGATCAGGAAAGGGACTGCCATCGCCACCTTCGTGGACGGCCGATATGCCAATCGCTCATACGGCAATCACGCCGCGATTTACATGGGCCAGATACCTTCGGGCATACTCGTCATGGATCAATGGGCAGGAAAACGGCAAGGGGTTATTTCTTCTCGCACCTTGCGGGCCAAAGGGAAACACAAAAATGGCTTGTATATCGATCCCAGCAATAATGCTGACGCCTTTTTCGTTATCGAATAGGGGCCGCGATGCAGAATCATTGCTTGCACGTGCGCAAGGCCATCCTTGCTGGCGCCTGCTGCTTCATTCCCGTACTCGCTGGCGCCATGTCATTAGCCATCTGCCCAAGCAGTATTGCTGACACCTCCATCAAGCTCGATCCCGTGCCTGCCGGCTGGACTGCGTATATCGCCGGCCCGCTTTACCTGAACTCGGCTGCGCCAATCGACGGACCGCCGCAACGCAAGGGGGAACTGGTTCCCACGGCAGAGCGCAAGGCAAAAGGACAGACTATTTTTGTCTGGCAGCTGGAGGGGGCTTTTCCGGATGGGAAATGGTTGCAGTGCAGCTACGGCGAATATGGCCAGGTGACGCTGTCGAAAAGAATGGAGGACAGTGTCAGGCGCTGTGAGGTCAGCTACAAGAAGGGCAGCAAGGCGGGACAGAACGAGATCGGCATTGATTGCCGCTAGCGCAGAAACAAAAAACCCGCCGTCATCTGGCGATGGGCGGGTCTAGGCGGTGCTGCCAAAATATGTTGCGTGGTGCCGGGAGCCGGAATCGAACCGGCACGCTGTTTCCAGCGCGGGATTTTGAGTCCCGTGCGTCTACCTATTCCGCCATCCCGGCAACGCGAGACGCATTATCACTGATTTATCATGATCCGGCAAGTTTTTTGCTTTGCCTATCATTTATATCGTTTGCGCGCCAGCCCTGCCGGCCATGAAAAACGCCGCCGCAGGCGCGAACCCGGGGCGGCGTCGTGGGCGCTGCAGCTTAGGCCGGGTTATGTACCGAGCTCAGTTGACGCGCGATGATGTCGTGGTTGAGCCAGATGACCGGTGCTTGCGGGTCCGACATTTCATGGAACATCAGCGGACCGGTGCCTTCCAGTACCAGCGAACTCAGGTGGTCGGTGATCAGTTCCTTGCGGTCCTTGTGCAGCTTGGTGATGTCGTCGGAGGTGCCGATCATCACTTCGGCCAGTTCCGGCGTGTTGTCCATCGGCCAGGCGGCGAAGTTGCGGAAGTGCACGCTGGTGGCGTCGCCGTTGTAGGCAGCGATGCGGTCGAGCAGGTCCTGCAGCGAGGTGCCGTCTTCCAGCAGGGCCTGGCAGGTTTCCCATTGCTGTTCGGCCCAGGCGCCGCCGCCTTCTTTTTTCAGCGCGTCGAGCAGGGGGAACAGCGACAGTTCCACGCCGACGAAAATGTCGGACGAATTGGTGCGGATTTCCGGGCAGTTGAAGACGGTGGCCTTGATGCCTTTGTCCCACGCGGCCTTGGCCACGTTTTCCAGGCGCATCTTGGCCAGGCCCTGGGTGTAGTTGCTGTAGGTTTGCCACTGGTACTTGCCGTCGATCAGGATCTCGGTACCGTGGTAGCCGTAGGCGCTGTAGCGTACCTGGCCGCCGGCTTGCTCGATGCGGTTGCGGATGGCGGCGCTGCCGTCGATCAGGTGCTGCAGGGTGTTGGCGGTGACTTCGTCGAAGTTCATCAGGATCAGCTTGCCCAGGTCGCTGTCGAGCAGGGCGCGCGAAGACATGAAGCGCTCGCCGCGTCCCTTGTAGATGCGGTTGGCGATCGCCAGGAAGACCTTGACCTTCGGAATGCCGCCGGCCATGGTGTGGGCGAAATACACATTGCTGCCGTCAGGAATCAGCGTGTCGAGCTCGGCCATGGCTTTCGCCACGGAGGCCGTGAAGCGGGCGGTGCCGGCTTCGCGCGAGCGATTGATCTTTTCCCAGTCCAGCTTGTCGTCCTGCCAGCTTTTCAGCGTCAGGTCCGACAGCAGTGCGGTCGGGGTCGGTTCGCCTTCCGGTGCGTCCAGGTCGAAACCGGCCATCAGCGGCACGTTGATGATGCGCCCGCCCAGGTTGGCTTCGGCTTCGGCCAGCTCTTCCGCGTTCAGCGGGCGCAGCGCCAGGTTTTCATCGCGGCGACCGACCGTCATGCCGACGATATTCATGCCCGCCTTGCGCGCCTCGTCCAGCAGGCCATTGACATAGCCCCGGCCGAACAGCTCGCCAAACAGCACAAAGGTATCGCCTTTGCGGAAGATGTTTTTTTGCGGAATGTCTCTTAAGGAGGTGATCTCGGTCATGGTGTCAATTCATTCTAAAAATGGCAAACAATCGGCAGGCAGCGGCCGCATTGGTTGCTGGTTCAACAGTGGGTGCACTTCAGTCAGGAAACTCGTGACTGCAGCCGCATCGTCTTGTAACTGGTACAGCTCTTATTCTTTCGCCATGGCGTATTTTACGCCTGCGCTGCGGCTTGCGCCTGCGGCCGAGGCCGGACAGGCGCCGATATTACCTCAGCTTGGCGGCGCAGGTAAGCAGAATCGTGTCAGAACAGGTCGTGTTGCGGCGACACCAGCCTGGAAAAATCGTCGCCCAGGAAGGGCAGTATCGCGTCGGCCACCGGCTGCAGCTGCTTCTCGAGATAATGTTGATAGTCGATGTGCGAACGCTGCGTCTCCAGCGGTTCCGGGCCGGCCACCGTGATCACATAGCTGATCCAGCCGCCATTCTGGTACTGCAGCGGCCGCCCCTGCGCCAGGTTGTAGGCGTCGGCCGTGCGCGCCGCGCGCACATGCGGCGGCACGTTGCGCTGGTAGTCGTCCAGCGGCCGGCGCAATCGCTTGCGGTACACCAGCAGCGCGTCGAATTCGCCGGCCAGGGTACGCTGCACGTAGTCGCGCACATAAGCCTGGTAGGGCGCGCGCTGGAAGATGCGCAGGTACAGGGCCTGCTGGAATTGCTGGGCCAGCGGGGTCCAGTCGCTGCGCACGGTTTCCAGGCCCTTGTAGACCATCTGTTCGCTGCCGTCGCTCTTGCCGACCAGCCCGGCATAGCGTTTCTTGCTGCCTTCTTCCGAGCCGCGGATGGTGGGCATCAGGAAACGCCGGTAGTGCGTTTCAAATTGCAGCTCCAGCGCACTGTCGAGGCCGAATTCCTCGCGCAGATACTGCTGCCACCACTGGTTGACCTGTGCCACCAGTGCGCGGCCGATGGTGGCGGCCGCTTCCTCGTCGTGCGCCGTTTTCAGCCAGACGAAAGTCGAGTCCGTGTCGCCATAAATTACCTGGTAGCCCTGTTCGGTAATCAGCTCGCGCGTGCGGTGCATGATGTCGTGGCCGCGCAAGGTGATCGACGAGGCCAGGCGCGGATCGAAGAAGCGGCAGCCAGTCGCGCCCAGCACGCCATAGAACGCATTCATGATGATTTTCAGCGCCTGCGACAGCGGCGCATTGCGCTCGCGCTTGGCCGCTTCGCGCCCTTGCCATACCTGGTTGACGATGGCGGGCAGGCAGTGTTTTTCACGCGAAAACAGGGCGCCGCGGTAGCCGGGCACGGGGTTGATCTCGCCCTCTTGCGTGCCGACCACCAGCCCGACCGGGTCGATCAGGAAGGTGCGGATAATCGACGGGTACAGGCTCTTGTAGTCGAGCACCAGCACCGAGTCGTACAGCCCCGAGCGCGAATCCATCACGAAGCCGCCCGGGCTGTTTTCGCCAGCGACGTCGCCCAGATTGGGCGCGACAAAGCCTTGCCGGTGCATCATCGGCAGGTACAGGTGTTCGAAGGCGGCCACCGAGCCGCCGCTGCGGTCGGCCGCCAGGCCGGTCACGCTGGCCCGCTCCAGCAGAAAAGTCAGCAGTTCGGTTTTCGCAAAGATGCGCGTGACCAGTTCGCAGTCCTTGAGGTTGTAGCGCGCCAGGGCCGGCTTGTCCTCGCGGAAGCGGCGGTCGATCTCGGCCATGCGCTGGTACGGATTGTCGATAGCCTTGCCCTCGCCGAGCAGGGTTTGCGACACGTTTTCCAGGCTGAACGACGGGAAATTCCAGGTCGCCGACTTCAATGCCTCGATGCCGTCGATGATCAGGCGCCCGGCGGCGGCCGCAAAATAGTGTTCCTGCTTGCCGCCGTGTTCTCGCCATTCGAGTTCCGCGCCGCCACGCCCCAGTTTTAATGGCACGCGGTGGCGCTGGGCCTGCTCGCGCAGCACGCGCAGGTCGAACTGCACCACGTTCCAGCCGATGATGGCGTCCGGGTCGTGGCGTTCCATCCAGCTGTTCAGGCGTTCGATCAGCTGGCCGCGGCTGGCGCAGTATTCGAGGTCGAAATCGAGCGCCTCGTCGCCGCCGTTCTTTGGCCCCAGCATATACACCTGGCGCTGGCCGCAGCCTTCCAGCGCGATCGAGTACAGCTCGCCATGGGCCGTGGTTTCGATATCGAGCGAGGCCAGCCTCAAACTGGGCCGGTAGCCGGGCGCCGGTTTGAGCTGTGCCTGGTCCGGGGTTCTGGCGTTGAACATTACCGGCGCCGTGATGAAGCGCTCCATCAGGTAGCGCTCGTGCGGGCGGATATCGGCTTCGTACACATCGACGCCGTGCGCGCGCAGTTCTTTTTCCAGTTTCAGCAAGTGCCGGTATTGCTTGCAGTACAAGCCCAGCACGGGGCGGTGGTGAAAGTCGCACAGGGCCAAGGGCCGCAGTTCGGCATCACGCTCGCCGCGCAGCAGCAGTTCGGCCCGTTCCTTTTGCTCGACGGGAATAAATGCCACCGAGGTCTGCGGCGGCAAACGCACCAGGCGCGGACCGGCGTCGGTCGCCAGCCAGAAATCGACCTGCGTGCCGGCACTGGTGTCGCGCCAGTGGCGGGTCAAAATAAAACCCTGTTGTAATGAATGCACCGTTGACCTTGCTCCCTGATTGACTGCGCGCCGTGGCGTTGGGCTGCATGGTAATGCAAATGCGTAGTGGTGAATATGGCCTCAAGGCCCATGCGGTGCGGCACAGGCCACCGGCCTCTAGTAAAATAGCGGTACTTTCACCGCCTGACCGGCCCGCGTTGCCGACATACCCGCCATGATGCCAGCCGCTACCGATACGCCTGCCCCGCCACAACTGAACCTCACGTCCTGCGACCAGGAACCGATCCGCATTCCCGGCAGCATCCAGCCGCACGGCTTTTTGCTGACGCTGCCGCATGAAGGCGAGCGCCGTATCCTGCAGGCATCGGCCAACCTGGCACAGCTGACCGGTGCCGCTGCCGAACAGGTCGTCGGCCAGGATTTGTCATGCGTGCTGGGCGAACAGGCTGCGGCGCAGCTGGAAGCGGAACTGGCCAGTGCCGAGCTTGGCACCCAGCCTACCCATCTGGGCACGGTCCGTGCCGGCAACGCGCGCTATTTCGATGTGCTGGCCCATGTGTTCGACCAGTTGCTGCTGCTCGAGTTCGAAGTAGTGACGCGCGCCACGCCGCCCGATTTCCGCCACCTGTATCCGAAGGTGGGCAGTTTCCTGCTGAAAATCAACGATATACAGGATATTGTCGAGATGAGTACACTGGCGGCCCGGCAGATCCGCGAGGTGAGCGGTTTTGGCCGCGTGATGGTGTATCAGTTCGACCGGGATGGCCATGGCCAGGTGCTGGCCGAGAGCCGGGAAGAGGGCTATGACTCCTACCTGGGGCTGCGCTTTCCCGCCACCGACATTCCGCGCCAGGCGCGCGAGCTGTACATGCTCAACCGCATCCGCCTGATCCAGGATGCCGATTACACGCCGGCGCGTCTGCTGCCGGCCATGAATCCCGTGACGGGCGTGCCGAACGACCTGTCATACGCGGCCCTGCGCAGCGTGTCGCCGATCCACTTGCAATACATGCGCAACATGGGCACGCTGGCGTCGATGTCGGTGTCGCTGATCGTCAAGGGGCAGTTGTGGGGCCTGATTTCCTGCCATCACGCAACGTCGTTGCCGGTGGCGTTCGAGCAGCGCACCGTGTGCGAACAGCTGGGACAGATTCTGGCGCTGTGCATCGAGTCGCGCGGCGATGCGGGCGAGCTGCAGTTCCGGCTGGAAGTGCGGCGCACCATGGTCAGCATGCTGGCCGGCCTGACGCAGCAGAACGTCGACTTTGTCGACAGCCTGGGCAGCGTGTTTCCCGAACTGCTCAGTTTTGCCCGCGCCAGCGGCGCCGCCATCGTCGTTGGCGACCGCATCACGACCTATGGCAATACGCCCAATGAACAGGAACTGGGCGAACTGGTGCAGTGGCTGGAAGCCAATGGCCATGGCGAGGTGTTCCATACCGATCATCTGGGCAGCGTCTATCCGCCGGCGCAAGCCTATGCGCGCAACGCCAGCGGCTTGCTGTCGATGTCGATCTCGCGCATCCATCCGCATTATCTGCTGTGGTTCCGGCCCGAGGTAGTGCAGACGGTCGACTGGGCCGGCCAGCCGCAGAACAAGACGGGGCCGGGCCAGCTGACGCCGCGCAGCAGTTTCGACAGCTGGCGCGAAACCATCCACGGCATCAGCGCACCGTGGCACGACGGCGAGATCGAACTGGCGGTCGAGTTCCGTGGCGCCTTGCTGGGCATCGTGCTGGAACGGGCCGAGCAGATGGCGGAGCTGGCCGAGGAGCTGGGCCGCATCAACAAGGAACTCGAAGCGTTTTCATATTCGGTGTCGCACGACCTGCGCGCGCCGCTGCGCCATATCGCCGGCTTCGCCGACCTGCTGATGGAAACGGCGGGTGCGGAAGACCCGGACAAGCGGCGCCGCTTTTTGAAAAATATCAAGGACTCGGCACGCCTGGCCGGCAAGCTGGTCGACGATCTGCTGAGTTTTTCGCAGATGGGCCGCGCCGCCCTGCATCCGAGTCCGGTCAACATGACGGAACTGGCGCGCAGCTGCATCCAGAAGCTGGCGCTCGATATCCGCGAGCGCCAGGTGGAGTGGCAGATCGACGCCATGCCGTCGGTGCGGGCCGACCCCACCTTCATCCAGCTGGCGCTGTACAACCTGCTGTCGAATGCCGTCAAATTTACCAGCAATAAAGAAGTGGCGCATATCGCCGTTACCGCTACCGAAGATGCGGACGAAGTGGTATTCCACGTGGCCGACAATGGCGCCGGCTTCAACATGGATTACGTGCACAAGCTGTTCGGCGTGTTCCAGCGCCTGCACCGCATGGAAGACTTTCCCGGCACCGGCATCGGCCTGGCCAATGTGCGCCGCATTATCGAGCGCCATGGCGGCCGGGTGTGGGCCGAGTCCAGGCCCGGCCTGGGCGCCACGTTCTCGTTCAGCATTCCCAAAGACATTGATATGTAAGGCAAGCCTATGTTAAAACCCATTTTACTGGTCGAAGATAATCCGCATGACCTGGAACTGACCCTGATCGCCCTGGCCAAAAGCCAGCTGGCCAATGAAGTCATCATTGCCCGCGACGGCGCCGAGGCGCTCGACTACCTGCTGTGCCGTGAGCAGTACTCCGGCCGTGAAGCTGGCAATCCGGCCGTGGTGCTGCTGGACCTGAAGCTGCCGAAAGTCGATGGCCTGGAAGTGCTGGCGGAGATCCGCAGCACGCAGGCGCTGCGCAGCATCCCGGTGGTGATGCTGACGTCGTCAAAAGAAGAACAGGATTTGCTGCGCAGCTATGAGCTGGGCGTAAACGCCTATGTCGTCAAGCCCGTCGATTTCGAGGAATTCGTGCGCGCGATTGCCGACCTGGGCATCTTCTGGGCCGTGCTCAATGAGCCGCCGCCCGGGTCGCACCGCTATATCAAGCCGCAGCAGTAGACGCCGCAGCAACAGCGCTAGTTGATGCCCTTGCGCCGCTGCAGCAGATGCCGGATACGGCTGCTGAGCACGTCGGGGGTGTACGGTTTCTGCAGCAGGTTGACGCCCGGATCGAGCCGCCCTTCGTGGGCCAGCACGCCTTCCGCATAGCCCGAGGTAAACAGGATTTGCGTGTCGGGCAGCTGCTCGCGCACGGCCTCGCTCAGTTGCAGGCTGCTGATCTCGCCCGGCATGATCACATCCGTAAACACCAGGTCGATCGGCACGCCCGAGCGCACCAGGTTCAGTGCCGCACCCGCATGGGCGGCCTGCAGCACCCGGTAGCCCAGCGCCGACAGCAGCTCGACGGTCGAGCGCCGTACCTCTTCCTCATCTTCCACCACCAGAATGGTTTCCAGCCCACGGCTGAGCGGTATGGCGGCTGTTTCCTCGGCCGCCAATGCCTGCTGTTCATTGCGCAGCAGGAATATCTTCACGCTGGTGCCCACCCCCGGCTGGCTTTTCAGGATGATCTCGCCACCGGACTGTTTGACGAAGCCATACGCCATGCTCAGGCCCAGGCCCGTGCCCTGGCCGGTCGGCTTGGTGGTAAAAAACGGCTCGAACGCCCGTTGCAGCACCGCCTCGTCCATGCCGATGCCGGTGTCCGCAATTTCCAGCATCACATAGTTGTCATTGCCGACTTCGGCCAGCAGCGGCGAACCGGCGGCGATATTGTGCGCGCGCATGGTCAGCGTGCCGCCGCTTGCCATGGCGTCGCGCGCATTGATGGCCAGGTTCAGCAGCACATTGTTGAGCTGGTTGGCGTCGACCATGGTGCTCCACAGGCCGTCTTCGATATCGGTGACGATGGTGGCGCGCGGGTCGAGCAGGCGGCGGATCATGTCGCCCATGTCGCGCAGCACCCGGCCCGGATTGATCAGTTGCGCCTGCAGCGGCTGGCGCCGCGCAAAGGCCAGCAGATGGGCCGACAGCTTGGCGCCCCGTTCCACGCCCGCCAGCGCGATCTCGATGCGGCTATGGGCTTTTTCGCTGACGCCACCCAGGAGCTTGATCAGCTGCAGGTTGCCGCCGATGATCTGCAGCACATTGTTGAAATCGTGGGCCACGCCGCCGGTCAGCTGGCCGATCGCTTCCATCTTTTGCGCCTGGTGCAGCGCGGACTGGCTCAGGGCCAGCTCTTCCTGGCTCAGGCGCAGCGAGACAAAGGCGGCGTCGCGCTGCTGGCGCGCGATATAGCCGGCGCTGTGATAGCGCACGCGCGCCAGCAGCTCGCGCGTATCGGGCCATTTCACCAGGTAATCATTGGCGCCAAGGGCAAACGCCTTGACCTTGATCGCCGGATCGTCCTCGGACGACAGCAGCACCACCGGAATATGCTCGGTAGCGGGGTCGGCGCGCAGCATGCGGATCACGTCAAATCCGTCGGCGCCCGGCATGCGCAGATCGACCACCACGATGGTGGCCGCCACCTGGACCGCCAGCGCCACTGCCATTTCCGAACGGGGGTCGTAATGCAGGCTGACGTCGGGTTCACGTTCGAAGCCATGGGAAATCAGGTCGAGCGCGATGGCCTCGTCATCAATCAACAAAACGGACACGCGCGGGAATTCTTGGGTCATAAGCCAGCCAGGGTAAAAGGACAATGTCCAGCTTGCGAAGCCGGCGCATAAATATTTTACCTGACTGTGACTGATTGTTCTGGCAACTGATGCTGCGGTGCGCCGCTTTTTGACCGCTTGACAACGTCGATGCGCGCCAGAGCGGTATGCGGCTATAATTTTCAGCCTGAGAGCGCAGAAGCGCCCACTACCTGGAGACGGTATGCAAGACATGAGTTATGTACACGGCGCCCACGAGACGCCGCTGATCGGCGCGACCATCGGCGCCTGGCTGGACGGCATCGCGGCGCGCTACAGCGAGCGCGACGCCCTGATCGTGGCGCACCAGAACGTGCGCTGGACCTATGGCCAGTTCCAGCAGCGCGTGCACCGCCTGGCCGCTGGCCTGCTGAAGCTGGGCCTGCAGCCGGGCGAGCGCGTCGGCATCTGGTCGCAAAACTGCGCCGAATGGGTGCTGACGCAGTTTGCCACCGCCAAGGCGGGGCTGATCATGGTCAATATCAACCCGGCGTATCGCCGCTCGGAACTCGAATACGTGCTCGACAAGGTGACCTGCAGCGCGCTGATCCTGTCGCCGAGCTTCAAGTCCAGCGACTATCTGGCCATCGTGCAGGACGTGGTGCCGGACATCGCCGCCAGCCGCGCCGGCCAGCTGCGTTCGGATCGCCTGCCGCAGCTGCGCCATGTGATCCGCCTGGGGCAGGACGCCACGCCCGGCATGCACAATTTTGATCAATTGATGGACGGCATTACCGAAGCCGACCTGGCGCACCTGGAAGATGTGAGCAGCACACTGCAGTTCGACGACGCCGTCAATATCCAGTTCACCTCCGGCACCACCGGCGCGCCGAAAGGCGCCACCCTGACGCACCACAACATCCTGAACAACGGCTTCTTTATCGGCGAAGCCATGCGCCTGACCGAACACGACCGGCTGTGCATCCCGGTGCCGCTGTACCACTGCTTCGGCATGGTGCTGGGCAACCTGGCCTGCGTCACGCATGGCGCGGCGATGGTGTTTCCGGGCGAAGGGTTCGATCCGAAAGCCGTGCTCGACACCGTGCAGGCCGAGCGCTGCACCGGCTTGCACGGCGTGCCGACCATGTTCATTGCCATTCTCGACCATCCTGATTTCAAGCAATACGATCTGTCGAATTTGCGCACCGGCATCATGGCCGGCTCGCCATGCCCGATGGAAGTGATGACGCGCGTGATCGAGCTGATGCACATGGAAGAAATCACGATCGCCTATGGCATGACGGAGACCTCGCCCGTCAGCTTCCAGACAGCGATCGAAGACCCGCGCGAGATGCGCGTCTCGTCGATCGGCCGCGTGCATCCGCACCTGGAAGTGAAAATCATCGATGGCGAAGGGCGCATCGTGCCGCGCGGCGAAAAGGGCGAATTGCTCACGCGCGGCTATTCGGTGATGCAGGGCTACTGGGGCGACCCGGAAAAGACCGCCGAGGCGATCGACGCGGCGCGCTGGATGCACACGGGCGACCTGGCCGTAATCGACGCCAACGGCTTTTGCAGCATCGTCGGCCGCTCGAAGGACATGGTGATACGCGGTGGCGAAAACATCTACCCGCGCGAAGTGGAGGAATTCCTGTACCGCCACCCTGGCGTGCTCGACGTGCAGTGCGTGGGCGTGCCGGACGCGAAATACGGCGAAGAGCTGTGCGCCTGCATCATCCTGCGCCCCGGTTCGCAGGCCACCACGGCCGAGGATATCCGGGCTTTTTGCAACGGCCAGATCGCCCATTACAAGATTCCCCGCTACGTGCGCTTTGTCGAGGAATTCCCGATGACCGTGACGGGCAAGATCCAGAAGTATGTGTTGCGCAAGCAGGTGGCAACGGATCTGGGGCTGGGATCGGAGTGAGGTTGGGGGCGTCGGATGACGCGCTCGCGCGCTAGTCCGACCGACGCAATGACGCAACGACGTCGCGTGTATGTGCCGGCATCGGCTGCAAATGCTGCTCCAGCAGTACCGTAGGTCGGATTAGGCCGCAGGCCGTAATCCGACAACATTGTTGGCGCCGCCGGTGGTGTCGGATTACGCGGCTTCGCGCCTCGGCGGCTCCGTTAATCCGACCTACGCGCTGGCTATCAATCATTCCTAATTTGCAACATTTTTATGCAGTAAAATTGCTTACTGCATTTATTTTTCTTGTCGAAAAACCTCCATGCCTGCATCGCAATTCCGTATTACTCCCGCCCAGGGCGGCTTCACGCTGATCGAACTGGTGGTGGTCCTCGTCGTGCTGGGCATCCTGGCAGCAACCGCATTGCCAAAGTTTATCGATCTGGGCGGCGATGCCCGCAAGGCCACCGTCAGGGCGGCGGGCGGTGCGTTGGCCAGCGTCAGTGTCATGACCCATGCAAAGTGGCTGCTCACCGGTTCAACGAGCAGGACCGTCGATATGGAAGGTACCAGCGTGGCCATCGTCAACGGTTATCCCTCGTCCGCCGCCACCACTGCCACGGCAGCCGGCCTGACGGCGGACGACTGGGCCATCGTCGTCAACGGCCGCGACCTGCACATCCGCTCCAAAAGCGCCCGCACACCGGCCAGTTGCAGGGCGACCTACTCCGAGGCCGTGGTTGACAACGCCGTGCTGACGCCTTCAGCGGTGAATATCGTCGATAGCGGTTGCTGAAGCGGCAGGTTGTCGGGTTACGGCCTGCGGCCTGACCCGACCTATGCCGTTATGCTGCCTGCAATTGCGGCAATGTGGGCTGCACATGCTCGGCCAGCAGTCCCATGGGTCGGATTAGCGGCAACACCGCGTAATCCGACAACATTGTTGGCAACGCCGTGATGGTGTCGGATCAGGCAATTACGCCGCGTGCAGTTGTACCGGCATCGGCTGCAAATGTTCTTCCAGCAGCACGAATACCTCATCCTTGGAAAGCACATAACGCTCCAGCAGCACCACCTTGATCGCTTCGATGGCGCTGCGGTAGTCGCCGATCGCGTTCAAGGTGTAGCTGTACAGCTCATCCGCCTTGGCCTCCACCATGGCCAGCGTGCGCTCGTCGCCGTGGTCGTGTTTCAGCTGGCGGTAGTCGAGCTTGGAGCGCGAATACATCGACAGCTTGTTGACCATGGTGTCGAGCAGGGTGGTGGCCTTTTCGATATCGTTCTGGCTGCCCACCGAAATGCCGCGTGCGCCATAAAACAGTTCTTCGGCCGCCACGCCGCCGTACAGGCCGATCACGTCGCGTTCCAGCTCTTCCAGGGTACGCAGCGACAGATCGTCGCCCGACGACAGCACATAGCCGAGCGCGCCGATCTTCGACACCGCTTCGGTACTGATTTTCAACAGATGCGACTTCAGCTTGACCTGCTCCAGCGACATGCCGGTGCGCAGGTACGGGTCGATCTGCATGAAGAAGTGGCCCAGCTCGTGCAAGGCGATGCGCTCGCGCTGCAAATGTTTTTCCGCCGTGGCGGCGCGGTCGGCCAGGCCGATGGTGGCGCGCTCGAAGGCGCGGAACAGCAGGCCGGTGTCGATCAGCACTTTTTCCTGGATCGCCAGCATGCTGGCGCGCTCGACCACGGTTTCCAGCAGGGCCGGGCTGAGGTTGGCCGTCACTTCGGCCACCTGCGCCACCTCCAGATTCGGCCAGTCGACGCAGCCGTCGGCTTTTTGCGACAGGAAATGCTTGAGCAGGGCGCCGCGCTCGGCCTTGTTGGGCAAACGGAAATTGATCTTCACGGGGAAGCGGCGCAGCATGGCTTCGTCCATCTGGCTCGATGCATCGTCGAAGTTCGAGGCCACGATCCAGATCACGCCCGCGCCTTCGCTGCTTTTTACGCCATCGAGCAGACCCAGCAAGGTGTTGGCCGTATCGTCGTCCCACTTGCGTTCGCTGCGTCCGCGCGGCATGAACAGCGACTGCGCTTCGTCCAGAAAGATGATGCAGTTGCCACGCGCACAGGCCTTGCGGTACAGGGCATTCAAGGCCTTGGCGCCGCCGCCCACATAGCCCGATTCCAGCGCCGAGCCCGAGGCCTGGATCAGGGGAATGTCGAGCCGCTTGGCCAGGTAGCCGGCCAGCTTGGTCTTGCCGGTACCGGCCGGGCCGGTCAGCATGACATTGAACGGCTTGTCGATATTGTGCGATTTATAGACGCTGCGGTTGCGGATCATGTCTTCCAGATGCAGCACTTCCTGCTTGATGTCGTCCATGCCGATCAGGTCGTCCAGGCT
This sequence comes from Janthinobacterium sp., assembly GCF_031995485.1. Taxonomy (NCBI): domain Bacteria; kingdom Pseudomonadati; phylum Pseudomonadota; class Betaproteobacteria; order Burkholderiales; family Oxalobacteraceae; genus Janthinobacterium; species Janthinobacterium sp. Next base: position 88,912 of record NZ_DAMAGB010000003.1, on the reverse strand, counting down.
GCCCTTGAGCTTGCCCGGCGCGATCACGCTGGCGTTCAAGCCCATGCCGGGAATGCCGAATTTCAGCACGCACAGCAGCAGCACGACCAGCAGGATATCGACCGCATGGCGCTGTACGAAAGCACCGGCCTCGGCCATGGCGCCGTCGTCGCCATCCTGCAGCACCGCCTTGTGCGACGCCAGGAACGCATCGGTGGCGATCGCATACGGCAAGCCATTCTTCAGCAGCACCTCGCGCTCCAGGCTCAGGTGCGAGGTGGCCGGCACCTTGACCACATGGATAGCCGGCGCATCCTTGAACTTGAACACATAGCGCGGCGTTTCCGACAGCGGCCTGGCCAGCAGCAGATATTCCAGGCGCGCGCGCTGCGCGGGCAGGGCCGTGATCTCGCCGATATTTTGCGAGCGCAGCAAGGGACTGGCGTCTTGCACGACGGTATTGGACACGTACAGGGCGGCGCCGACGCCGGCCACCAGGCAGACTGCCAGGGCCAGGCGGACATAGGTATTCCGGAGCGCAAGCCGGAGTTGATACAGAAAGGGCATGAAGGACTCGGATGGTAAGCCAGGCTGGCGGGTCAAGGCAGCGGCAGCGTCAGACAGTTGTTTGGTGCGAAGCGCAGGTCGCGGCAGCGTGTCGAAAAGACATGCTGCGAGGCAACATACTACGCATGACTATAGCGCCGTCAAGACGCTTTGTGGCAGAGCTGCTGAAAAAAAAGGCAGGCTAAACAACAGCTTGGCGATGTGCCAATGCCGGTCTGTCAACGAGTTGCAGGACATAAAAAAACCCGGGAAATTCCCGGGTTATGTGGGGTGATTATTTCACCCGCTGGTACAGCCTGAAGCGCTCGGCGTCGTCGGTGGCGCGCCGGCCCTCCCACAGCTTGATCCAGTCGGCGCCGTGGTGTTCCGGCATGGCGTCCTTGCCGTCGCGCCGCTTGCTGTTGTCTTGCAGCAGCAGCAAGTCGCAGCGCTGGTGCTCGACACCGGCAAACGGCAGCTGGCCATAATAGGCAAACGAGGCGCGCTGGGCTGCTCCGATATTGGTGTTGATGCAGGCATTGCCGGCCGGCAGGTTCACCGAGATCTGGTGCGCCACGCCGGCGTAGCTCTTGCTGTAGTTCAGCTCCGGCAGGAACAAGGTCATGATCAGCACCCAGATCAGGATCAGGCCGCCAGAGGACAGCACCACGGCGCGCCACAGCACGGCTGGCTGGCGCGAGATGCGCCAGTGCACCAGCGCGACCCAGCCGGCGGTGGCGCAGGCGGCAACAAAGAAGGCGATCAGGCCCAGTTCAGGTTTGTAGCCTGGCAACAGTTTCAGCGCATTGTGAGCCAGCTTGGCCGGCCAGCCGGTCAGGGCGGCGAACCAGAACAGCCACAAGACAAAAGCGCAAATCGTCAGCACCATGACCGAGAACCAGTCGATCGCGTTGATGGCGCCGCGCTTCATGGTCAGCAGGCCGAATGCGGCCATCACGGCCAGCGGCGGCAGCAGCGGCAGCAGCTGCGCCGGATCGGGATCGGGATGGAAGATGGCCAGGATGGACAGCATCGCGACAAAGGTCATCGGCACCACGATATGCAGCACATGGTGTTGGCGGCGCCAGGCGTACACGGCCCAGGCGGCGAACGGCCAGGCGGGCCAGAAGAACCAGATGCCGACGCGGAAGAAATACACGATGCTCTGGCGGTCCGGCAGGCTGAGCTGGCGGCAGTTCCAGTTCATCCAGGCTTGCAGCGGCGAGTGGCCATAGGGCTGCAGCAGTTCGCCCGGCAGCAGCCAGACCAGGGTCAGCAGCGTGCCGACCAGCACGGCCAGTGCCAGGTGGCCCAGGCTGCGCAGCAGCGGCAGGCGCAAAAATACCGAGCACAGTACCAGCGAGACGGTCAGCGCCGCCGGCGCAACCCAGCCGCGCGTGAGGGTCAGGCCGCCCATTGCCAGGCCCAGCAGGACGGCGTTGCGCAGCGAGGCGCGTTCCACATAGCGCACGGCGCGGTACAGCATATAGGCCATCAGCGACACATACAGCGCCTCGGCGGTGATGTCATGGCTGTGCTGCAGCAGGCCCAGGCAGCCCAAATAGATCAGGACGGCCGCGTCGGCCAGGGTGCGGCCGAAGTCGTCCGGCTCGGGCTGGCCGCCAAAGGCCAGGCGCAGCGGCTGGGCGTCGGGACGACGGCCCAGGTTGAAGGCGGTGTACCAGACAGATAACGCGCTGATGACGAAAATGCCGATGGTCGACATGCGCGCGGCAAACACTTCGTTGCCGATCCAGCCGAACAGCTTGATGAAGATGGCGCCCAGCCAGAACGCCAGCGGACCTTCGTCGGGCATCGACAGGCCGGCGATATTCGGCCACAGCCAGTCGGTCAGGCCGCCATGCGCCATGGTCCACATGATGCCGAAACTGGCGGCGTCATCGTTCTTCCACGGTTCGCGGCCGATCAGGCCAGGCAGGATGTACAGCAGGCCAAGCGCAAACAAGGCCCATCGTGGCAGCGCGAGTGTGGCAGCGGCGGGAAGGCGGACTGGCTTCATCGATGGTGGGTATCAGTAAAAATAGTGAGACGCATGCGTATGGCGTCGGGTATGCGGCAGTATAAAGTAAAGCGGTAAAAGACAAAAAAGGCAGCCGTGGCTGCCTTTTTTGTTGGTAGCCGAAGCTGCCTGCTTTTGCCGCACAGCGGCAAAAATCAGCCTGCTGCGACTGCGGTTTTCGAACCAACCGAACCGAACTTCTGACGGAACTTCTCGACGCGGCCAGCCGTGTCGACGATTTTGTGCTTGCCCGTGAAGAATGGGTGCGATTCAGCCGACACCTCGATTTTCACCAGTGGGTATTCTTTACCGTCATGGGTGATTTTTTCGCGGGTCTGGATGGTCGAACGGGTAACGAATTTGAAATCGCACGACAGATCGTGGAAAACAACTTCGCGGTAATCTGGATGGGTATCGACTTTCATGGTCTTCTCTCTGGTTTGGTAGCCAAACAGCACTTCGTCGGTCGTCTTGCTTCTTGACCCGATTGCCGATCACTTGCCAGGGTTTAAATAAATGCAACCGCAGATTATATAGCGCTTTGCGGGTGAGGGCAATAAAAAAGCCGCTCATGGAGCGGCTTTGCATGATTGCGTGCGGCGGCGGTGTTGTCGGATTACGACCTGTGGCCTAATCCGACCTACGCTCTTCGGCTAGCGCGAGAGGCGGAATAAAACCGTAGCGAGCAGGCCGGAGTTGCGATCGAGTAGCGGAACCGTACGAGAGTACGGTGAGCAACGGAGATCGCAAATACGGCCGCGCAGTAGGTTTTAGCCGCCTCTACGCATCATGTCGAAGAATTCAGCGTTGTTTTTGGTCGCTTTCATCTTGTCGAGAATGAACTCCATCGCTTCGATCTCGTCCATCGAGTACAGCAACTTGCGCAGGATCCAGATTTTTTGCAGCTCGTTCGGCTTGATCAGCAGTTCTTCGCGGCGGGTACCCGATTTGTTCAGATTGATGGCCGGGTAGACGCGTTTTTCGGCCAGGCGGCGTTCCAGGTGGACTTCCATGTTGCCGGTACCCTTGAATTCTTCAAAGATCACGTCATCCATGCGCGAACCCGTTTCGATCAGCGCGGTGGCGATGATGGTCAGCGAGCCACCTTCTTCGATATTGCGCGCGGCGCCGAAGAAGCGTTTCGGGCGTTGCAGCGCATTGGCGTCAACACCACCGGTCAGCACCTTGCCCGACGCCGGGATCACGGTGTTGTAGGCACGCGCCAGGCGGGTGATCGAGTCGAGCAGGATCACCACGTCTTTTTTCATTTCGACCAGGCGCTTGGCTTTTTCCAGCACCATCTCGGCCACTTGCACGTGGCGGGTGGCCGGCTCGTCGAAGGTCGAGGCGACCACTTCGCCGCGTACCGAACGCTGCATCTCGGTCACTTCTTCCGGACGTTCGTCGATCAGGAGCACGATCAGGGTGATATCGGGGTGGTTGGCCGTGATCGCATGCGCGATGTGCTGCAGGATCACGGACTTGCCCGATTTCGGCGACGCCACCAGCAGGCCGCGCTGGCCTTTGCCGATCGGCGCGATCAGGTCGATGATGCGGCCGGTGATGTTTTCCTGGCCATTCATTTCACGTTCCAGGCGCAGCGGCTCGTTCGGGTGCAGCGGCGTCAGGTTTTCAAACAGGATGCGGTGTTTCGAGGCTTCCGGCGATTCGCCGTTGACCTTGTCGACTTTGACCAATGCGAAATAGCGTTCGCCATCTTTCGGGGTCCGTACCTCGCCCTCGATCGAATCGCCGGTGTGCAGATTGAAGCGGCGGATTTGCGAAGGGGAGATGTAAATGTCGTCGGTGGACGCCATGTAGCTGGCGTCAGGCGAGCGCAGGAAGCCGAAGCCGTCAGGCAGCACTTCCAGGGCGCCGTCGCCAAAAATCTGTTCGCCGGACTTGGCGCGCTTTTTCAGGATAGCAAACATCAGCTCCTGTTTGCGCAAGCGGGCTGCGTTGTCAATGTCAAGACCGATCGCCATTTCAAGCAGGGCGGATACGTGTAGGGCCTTTAGTTCGGATAAATGCATATATGTTGAGTGTCCCGAGACGGGAGGTAAAGGTAGGGGAGGGAACTGCGTGGCGTTGATTAATTATCAGGGAAGGGTCAGCGTATGGTACGAAAGCCGCTTCCCGGTCTATCCAATCAGGCGGCGCTGCGGGCGCAGCGCTGCCTATCATACATTAAATGTTGCTTTCGACGAAAGCCGTCAGCTGGCCTTTGGCCATGGCGCCGACTTTCTGCGCCGCTGCTTCACCGTTCTTGAACAGGATCAGGGTCGGAATGCCGCGGATGCCGAACTTGGCAGGTACTGCCTGGTTCGCGTCCACGTCCATCTTGGCGATCTGGATGCGGCCGGCATATTCCTTGGCCACTTCTTCCAGGATCGGCGCGATGGCCTTGCATGGACCGCACCACTCGGCCCAGAAATCAACCAGGACCGGCAATTCGGATTTCAGGACGTCTGCTTCAAAAGAAGCATCGCTAATGTGTTTGATATTTTCGCTCATATTTTCCTCAAATGAGGGTGGGATCAATAATGCCTGGAATTAACCATACGCTGGTTCGCCATCCACGCTTCCTGAAGTACATCTGGCAGGTGGGGGCGATGGGCACAAATTCAATCTTCTTGGAAGGTGCGACCAGGGGTATGCAGGCGGGGATGGCTGAAATAATAACCCATTTTTTCAAAACGTGGCGATTATTGCGGAAAAACTTGGCGCTGTAGCTGTAAGGCAATCATTTGCCGCAGTTCGGCCGCGGCCAGCGGCTTGCGGAAGGAGCCGAGGATATGCAGGCCGTTGGCCAGCGCCAGCCGTTCGGCCGCCTGGCGGATCGCCGAATGCAGGCCCGATACCAGCACCACGCCACCGTGGAAACCACCCTCCGCCGCCAGGCGCAAAAATTCGATGCCATCCATGTCGGGCATCGACAGGTCGCAGATCAGCAGGTCGGGCCGGTGCTGGCGCAAGGTGGCCAGCGCCTGCGCGCTGTCCGGCTCGCAGCGCACGTCGAACCGGCCCAGCTGGCCCAGCATCTCGCCCAGCACCTCGAGCATGAAGATATCGTCGTCGAGCAGCATCACGCGCAGCGGCGTGTGTGAGGTCGGCAGGGAACCATCGTTCATCGCACTATCCTTCAGTCGTCGTTGGCAAAGCTGGTGTTATTCATGATCTGCTCGGTAATCTGCTCCAGCAGCGGCCACAGGCGCCTGACGATCTGGCCGGCCTGTTCAGCTTCGTCGGCTGGCTCGCCTGGCGGCAGCGTTTCCAGGCTGTGGCACAGGTCCGCCATGCCCAGTGCGCCCACCGTGCGCGCCGACGACTTGATGCGGTGGCCCAGTTCGCGCGCCTGGGCCACGTCGCCGCGCGCCAGCGCCGCCTCGATGTCGGCAAAGCCGTCCTGCGTGGTCTGCAGGAACTTGAAGGCAAACTTGCGCACTTTTTGCGGGTTGTAGCCAAGCAACTTGGCCAGGATGGACAGGTCGACCACCTGCGGGTCGCCGGCCAGCGTGGTCTTGAACGCGGGCGCGCTGCGTGGGCGCACCGGCGCCGGCGGCGCCTCGCGCGTGGGCAGCCAGCCGGCAATGGTCTGGTACATCATGGCTGGCTGGATCGGTTTGGAAATGAAGTCGTCCATGCCCGCGTCGAGACAGCGTACACGGTCTTCGCTGGTGGCGGTGGCCGTCATGGCCAGCACGCGCAGCTGGGCCAGGCGCGGATCGGCGCGGATCAGGCGGGTGGCTTCCAGGCCATCCATCAGCGGCATCTGCACGTCCATCAGCACGCAGTCGAACTGCGCCTGGCGCAGCAGGTCCAGTGCTTCCACGCCATTGTTGGCCAGGCATACCGAGGCGCCCGCTTCTTCCAGCAGCTCCAGCGCCACCTGCTGGTTGAAGGTATTGTCTTCCACCAGCAGGATGCGCGCATGCTTGAGTGCGCTCATCACCAGGGCCGCGTCGGCGCTGGCGCGCATCGCCTGCGCCGTCTGCAGCATGGTGTCGAGCAGGGCCGGCGCGCTCTGGGTCGAGATGCCCAGGCGGGCCGTAAACCAGAAGGTGCTGCCCAGGCCAGGACGGCTGTCGACCCCCACTTCGCCCCCCATCAGCTGGGCCAGCTGCTTGCTGATCGCCAGGCCCAGGCCGGTGCCGCCATATTCGCGCGTGGTCGAGGTGTCGGCCTGCTGGAACGACTGGAACAATCTGCTCATCTCGTCCTGCGACAGGCCGATGCCGTGGTCGCATACTTCGAAGCGCACCAGGCAGTGCCTGTCGTCGCCGATCACTTTTTTGACGATCACGGTGATGCTGCCTTTTTCGCTGAACTTGATGGCGTTATTGGCGTAGTTGATCAGCACCTGGCCCAGGCGCAGGGGGTCGCCCACCAGGATCGGCGGCAATTGCGGGTCGATATCGAACACCAGTTCCAGGTTCTTGCCGGCCGCGCGCGGCGCCACCACGGTAGTGAGGGTTTGCATGACGTGGTCGAAACTGAAGTTGACATGCTCGATCTTCAGCTTGCCCGCCTCGATCTTGGAAATGTCGAGGATGTCGTCGATGATGCCCAGCAGGTGCTCGCCGGCAAAGCGGATTTTTTCCAGATAATCGCGCTGGCGCGGCTCCAAATCGGTTTTCAGGGCCAGGTAGGCCATGCCGATCACGCCATTCATCGGCGTGCGGATTTCATGGCTCATATTGGCCAGGAACTGGCCCTTGGCCAGGCTGGCTTCCTCGGCCACCTGCTTGGCCTGGTCCAGCTGCTTGGTGCGCTGCGCCACGCGCTCTTCCAGGTGTTCATTGAGTTCGCGCAAGGTGCTCTCGCTGCGCTTGTGATAGGTAATATCGGTCAGGCTGGCCACCATCATGCCCACCTTGCCGTATTCGTCGCGGATGGCTTCGGTATTCACCGACAGCCAGCACAGATTGCCGTCCAGCTGCTGCACGCCCATTACCACATCGCGCATCGCCTGGCCGGTCGACAGGGTGATATGCACCGGATGGCTGCGCTGATCGAACGGCGAGCCGTCTTCGCGGCAGGCTTGCCACAGGCTGCTGCCGGCGCGGCTGGCGGCCAGCATGCGTTCGGCGGCCGCATTGCTTTCCAGAATATGGCCGTCGCTGTTCTGCACCACCAGGCCATTGGTAACGGCGCCGAATACGGAAGCCATGCGCTGGCTGGAGTTGGATAGCGCGATCGACGCCTGGCGCCGCTCGGTAATGTCGGTAATCATCGCCAGCGTGCCGCCCGGCTCGCCATTGTCCGACTGGATGCTGCTGCTGGCCAGCAAACCCCACATGCTGGAGCCGTCCTTGCGAAAGAAACGGAAATCGACCTGGTCCGGCTGGCTGGACAGGTTGCCGAGGCTGTCGAGGCGGCGCTGCATCAGCAACTGGCTGTCGCGGTCCATGAAGTCGAGCAGCGGGCGGCCCAGCATCTCCTGCACCGTATAGCCCAGCATGTGCGCCATCTTCGGATTGACAAAGGTGGTCAGGCCGCTGCTGTTGGTCATCCAGATGCCTTCGGCGGCCGTCTGCACGATCAGGCGGTAGCGTTCGGAACTGGCGTGCAGCGCTTCCTCGGCGCGCTGGCGCTGGGTCATGTCGCGCAGCGAGACGATGGAATATTGATGGCCGGCCATCTGCAGCGGCGACAGGCTGACCTTGGCCGGGAAGTGCGAGCCGTCGCGGCGGCGCGCCATCATCACCCGGCCGGGCAGGCTGTAGCGCGAATGCGGATCGCCCGCCGCGTGGCTGTGCGTGCCTTCCGGTACCAGCTGTTCCAGCGACAGGCCGACGATGTCGGCCAGCGGATAGCCGAAGCAGCGCGCGCCGATCTGGTTGGCGTAGTGCACGCGCCCGTCGATATCGGCAATCAGCATCGCTTCGGGCGCCGCTTCCAGCATGCAGCGCATGCGTGCCTGTTCGTCGAGCTTGCGTTCGGCTATGTCGCAGACGATGCCGCTGGCCTGCACCGGCGTGCCGTCCGAGGCGCGCACCAGCACCGCGCCGCGCAGCAGCAGCCAGCGCCATTGCCCGTCGCTGTGGCGCAGGCGGAATTCACAACTGATGGGCGCGCTTGCCTGGCCATCGAAATGCTGGCGGAAGGCGTTGCCGAGGCGCGTGCGGTCGTCGCGGTGCACTTCGGCCAGCCAGTCGGCCAGGGTATGTTCGAGGCCGGCCTTCTTGTCGCCCAGCATGGTGCGGTACAGGCTGGACAGGCTGAGCCGGTCGCCGTCGCGCTGCCAGGACCAGCCGGCCAGCGCGGCGCCCTGCAAGGCTTGCGCCGCCTGCGTGCCGGCGCCTTGGACATGCGCGCCCTGCAGTTGCCGGCGCAGCCGCCATGCTTGCCAGCAAGCGATGCCGGCCAGGGCCGTGGCGCTGGCCGCCACATACGGCCACAACCGTGCATCAGCTGCGGCCGCGCCCGCCGGGCTCGCCAGCGCCGGCAGCGGCAAGCCACACGCCAGCAGCGTACGGGCGAACGGACGCAGCGCAAGCCGGCAGAGGCGTTGTGCGCTGGATCTCGTGAGGCTGCGATGCGGCAAATGCATCCCTTTCAGCGGCTTGGATTGGACGGGATCGTGCTTCAGGGCGGGATGGCGCCATGCCTGCCTGCCGTTCTGGCGGCAACTATAGCACTGAAAATTTATGCCGACTATTTAACTTCACACAATGCGGGAAAGGCGTTTTTTTCCTCACGGAATCATCAAATTTTTATGCCTTGGTGAGATTCGGAGAGAAAGAAACAGGGCAACTCATGGTATTGACAGCGCCAGTTCAGGTGAACGAGCCGGCAAACTGATAGCGGTGTCCCGGATGCCACATGGTGGCAATCGAGGCAATCTTGCCATCCGAGCGGGTCTGGCGGCGCAGCACCAGGCAGGGCTGTTTCATGTCGATCGCCAGCATCTCGGCAATATCGCGTGGCGCCGACAGCGCCTCGATGCTGTAGTTGGCGCCTTGCAGCGGCGCGGCCGCCATCAGGTATTCGTTCGGCGTGATGACGGAAAAATCCTGCGTCATGTAGTCCGGCGCGCAGGCCGGATTGACCCAGCGGTCTTCCACCTGGATCGGCACGCCGTTTTCAAAGTGCACGATCAGCGAGTGGAACAGCGGCTGCTCGGGTGCCAGGCCGAACTGCTTGGCCATCAGGTCGGACGCCTTGACGCGTTCCAATAGTTGCAGGTTGCTGCGGTGGACATGGCCGCGCGCACGCACCTCATCGGCGATGCTCTTGATTTCCAGCAGCGTGGCCTGGTATTTTTGCTGCGCCACATAGGTGCCGGAACCCTGGCGGCGCGTGAGCACCTGTTCGCTGGTCAGTTCGCGCACGGCGCGGTTGACCGTCATGCGCGACACGCCAAACTGTTTCACCAGCGCCTGTTCGGAAGGAATCACGTCGCCTTCCTTCCAGCGGCCTGCGGCGATGCCGGCCAGCAGAAAATCCTTGATGCGCTGGAAAATGGGCGTATGTTCTTGTGTAATCTGGTCGTCCAATGCTGTCTCTCCGAAGCGCACCGCGTGGCCCCATGGCGGCGCGATGGCCGATTTTAGCACCGCCGGCGCGCCTTGCCGCTGCCCCCGGAATTCAAAAGCAAGCGGCGGAGTGTGGCGCAGCGCGCCGCTGGCTATGATGGCGGCCAGTCATCGATAAAGCAGGGAGCGCATCATGGACCATCCTTATATGAACGACGAAACGCGCTGGGCCGCGGTGCAGCAGCGCGATGCCGGCGCCGACGGCCGGTTTTATTACTCGGTGCGCAGCACCGGCGTGTATTGCCGCCCCTCCTGCGCGGCGCGTCCGGCCCTGCGCGCCAACGTGGCCTTCCATGCCAGTTGCGCCGAGGCCGAAGCGGCCGGCTTTCGCCCCTGCCTGCGCTGCAAGCCCGACCAGCCACCGCTGGCCGAGCGCCAGGCGGCCATGGTGGCGAACATCTGCCGCCTGATCGATGCCAGCGACGCCATGCCGGATCTCGACACGCTGGCGCAGGCGGCCGGCATCAGCCGCTTTCATTTTCACCGCATCTTCAAGGCGCACACGGGCATCACGCCGAAAGCCTACGCGGCGGCGCGCCGCGGCGAACGGGTCAAGGCGGGCCTGGCGCAGCCAGGTTCCGTCACCGACACGCTGTATGCGGCCGGCTTCAATTCCAGCGGCCGCTTCTATGCCGCCACGCGGGGCCTCTTGGGCATGACGCCGGGTGCGTTTCGCGCCGGCGGCAGCGGCGCCGTGATCCGCTTTGCGCTTGCCGAATGTTCGCTGGGCGCGATTCTGGTGGCCAGCAGCGACAGGGGCGTGTGCGCCATCCTGCTCGGCGACGATCCGGAAGCATTGCTGCGCGACCTGCAGGACCGCTTTCCGCAGGCCGAACTGCGCGGCGCCGAACTGGACTATGAAGAAACGGTCGCCAGGGTGATCGGCCTGGTCGAAGCGCCGGGCCTGGGACTGGACCTGCCGCTCGACGTGCGCGGCACGGCGTTCCAGCAGCGCGTGTGGCAGGCGCTGCGCGAGATTCCCGCCGGCAGCACCGTCAGCTATGCGGAACTGGCGCGGCGCATCGGCGTGCCCACCGGTGCGCGTGCCGTGGCCGGCGCCTGCGCCGCCAATCCACTGGCGGTGGCGATTCCCTGCCACCGCGTGGTGCGCAACGATGGCGCGCTGTCCGGCTACCGCTGGGGCGTGGAGCGCAAGCAGCAGCTGCTCGACCGCGAGGCGGGCAAATGACACTGGACTGGCCGCGCATCGAAGACGACATGAACCGCCATGGCTGCGCCGTGGTGCCGGATCTGCTGGCGCCGGCCGCCTGTGCGGCACTGGCGGCGCAGTATGACGAGCCACAACATTTTCGCAGCCGCGTGGTGATGGAGCGCCATGGCTACGGGCGCGGAGAATATCAGTATTTTGCCTATCCGCTGCCCGAGCCGGTGGCCGCCCTGCGCACGCTGCTGTATGGGCCGCTGGCGGCGATCGCCAATCGCTGGCAGGCCGGCCTGGGCCTTGATCTGCGTTTTCCGCTTGAGCATGACGCATTCCTCGCGCGCTGCCATGCGGCGGGGCAAACACGGCCCACGCCCTTGCTGCTGCGCTACCGGGCCGATGACTACAACTGCCTGCATCAGGACCTGTACGGCGAGCATGTGTTTCCGCTGCAACTGGCCGTGCTGCTGTCGCGCCCGCACGAGGATTTTACGGGCGGCGAGTTCGTGCTGACGGAACAGCGCCCGCGCATGCAGTCGCGCGTGGAAGTGGTGCCCTTGCAGCAGGGCGACGCCGTCATCTTTCCCGTCGCGCAACGTCCCGTCAATGGCGTGCGCGGCAGTTACCGCGTCAGCATGCGCCATGGCGTGTCGCGCGTGCGCAGCGGACTGCGCCATACACTGGGCGTCATTTTTCATGACGCCAGCTGAAGGCGTGGCATGATGGCTGCTTCCCTGTATTGATTTTTTTGCCTGCCATGTCCGCGTTTTTCCGCCTGCTGTGTTTACTGACCATTTTTCTTTTGCCTTGCGTCCATGCCGAGGAGTCGTCGACGCCGGCACTGGCGCTGGCCGCCGGCAAGGCGGAAGCCAAGGTGGAAAAAACCGCGCCGTTGATGTTTGCCAACCGCAAGGTATTCGTGTTTCGCGCCACCCTGGCCGGCTATCTGCCCGAAGAGCGGGCGGCCGGTGCGCAGCGCAGGCTGGCCGGCGTGCTAGCCAGGCACGGCGCCTACAAGGCCACCACCCACATGATTCCCGAAGGCACGCAAGTGCTGCTCGACGGCGTGCAGCTGTTTGTGGTGCTGCCCGGCGATATCAACCAGCTGGCCGGCGACAGCACCGAAAGCGTGGCCATGGCGGCTGCCGGCGAGCTGGCCAAGGCGGTGCAGGATCACCGCGAGCAGAACAGCTGGCATTATCTGGCGATCGCCGCCGGCATCTGCCTGGCCGCCACCGTGGCGTTCTGGCTGGTCTGGCTGGGCCTGACCCGCTTGCACCGCTGGGCCCGGCGCCGCAGCGGCGTATTGCTCGCTTCGCGCCTGCGCGACGTGCGCCTGAAAAACGTGCGCGTGCTCGACGCCGAACATTACATTGCGTTTGCCTACCAGCTGCTGAGCGCCGTGCTGTGGGGCCTGCGCCTGATGGCGATCTACCTGTGGCTGGCCTTCGTGCTGGGCAGCATTCCGTACACGCGCGCCTGGGGCGAGCGCCTCAGTGGCTATCTGCTGGAGGTGGCCGGCGATGTGGCCCAGGCCATCTTCGGCGCCTTGCCGGGCCTGGTGCTGGTATGCGTGATCTTCGCCATCGCGCGCCTGGTGGCGGCCACCGCCGCGTCGCTGTTCAAGCGCGTGGAAAGCGGGCAATTGCAGATCGGCTGGCTGGACCAGGACACGGCCCTGCCGACGCGCCGCATCGCCAGCGTGGTGATCTGGCTGTTCGCGCTGGCGATGGCGTATCCGTATCTGCCCGGTTCGCACACGGCCGCCTTCCAGGGCCTGTCGGTGCTGGTCGGCCTGATGGTGTCGATCGGCGCGTCGAGCATCGTCGGCCAGGGCGCGAGCGGCCTGATCCTCATGTACACGCGCGCGCTGCGCAAGGGAGAATACGTGCGCGTGGGCGAGAGCGAAGGCACGGTGGTCGAGGTCGGCATGTTCGAGACGCGCCTGCGCACGGGCCTGGGCGAAGAAGTGGCGCTGCCGAACGCCTGGATCATGTCGCAGACGACGAAAAATTTCTCGCGCGCCCAGCCCGGCGGCGGCTTCGTGCTCGACGCCAGTGTCACCATCGGCTACGCCACGCCCTGGCGCCAGGTGCACGCCATGCTGGAGCTGGCCGCCGCCCGCACCACCGAATTGTCCAGCACGCCGAAACCTTATGTGATGCAGCTGGCGCTGCACGACTACTATGTGCAATACCGGCTGGTCGCTTGTGCCAGCGCCGAGGTGCCGCGCCAGCGCGCCGAAGTGCTGAACCAGCTGCACCAGAATATCATCGATGTGTTCAACGAATTCGGCGTGCAGATGGTGTCGCCGCACTATATGGCCGACCCGCAGCAGTCGCAGGTGGTGCCGCCGGAGGAGTGGTTCAGGGCGCCAGCGAAACAGGAGAGCGAATAGCGCGGCTTATTTGGGCGCCGCGTGCCTTGCGCAGTCCGGGTCCATGCTGGTGCTCGTATCGTGTGTCAACTGTACCGCGCGCAGGCCATCTGTGGCGGTGGCAAGTACACAAAATTGTGTACCATAACGCGAGGTGGGGTCGGAGGCGGAAGGTGGTCGTCCCATGAAGAAAACATCGTAGCTCCTGCCTGGCTGTAGCGGCCTGGCATCGCTCGCCTCGACCCCGGCCGGCGCCTGGCCGTAGCGTAGGCAGGCGTTCTTGGGCAGGCGGTAGGCCGGATCGCCAAACGATTCGTTCGGAAACATGACGGTCCAGATATCCTGCCAGCCGTCGACCGACTTTTCACTGATGATCAGCATCTTCAGACTGGTTCTGCCGCGCTTTCGTTCTTCCTCGTCAGCAATCTTGAAGCAGGGCAGCCCTTCCTCGGTGACGACTGCCGCTTCGCCCATGCGCGAGGTGGCGCCGGCGTTCATGCTGGCCAGGAAAAAGAGGGTCAATAACAGGGATGGACGCAGGGGCATGGGTGGCCTTATTTTAATGGTGTGGGATTTGGGCAGACTTCGTCTCGCCACGCCTGCATATCGCTGGTGATCATGATAACTTGCTGTCCGCCGTCGGCCTTAGTTGCAATGCAAAATTTTCCCCTGTAGCCATAGGTGGGATCGGAAGGATCATTTGGTCTGCCATTGAGAAAGATGCTGTAGACCCTTCCAGTGTGCAATTCAGGCGCAGGCATGCCGGCCGCTGTGGTTGCTCCCTCGGGAAGTTCGCCATACCGCAGACAGCTTTTCGATGAGAGGGGGATTTTTCTGCCACCGGTCATGAAAAAGCTCCATATATCCCTGGCTGGTTTGCCCGACAGATCTGAAATACTTAATGCTCCCAACAATGGCTGGCCATTGCGGCTTTCTTCTGCGCGGGAGATGGTGAAGCATGGCAGGCCATCAACCGACATTACTTCTGCATCAGCGATGCGAGATCTCGCTGGCGCATCAAGGGATATCGACCATAGGAGGACGCTCGATATTGCCACCAGGTAGGTTTTTTTTACTTTTCCTATCGACAAAAAAATCACTAAGAACTTCTTCATAAAGTGCTTGGTCATTAGCATATTGCTCCTGGCGCATAGTTGGAGGATCTTTCAAGTATTTCAACGCATAGTAATCAGCTAATAAATCTCCTTGTGCCTCCATGTTGTAGTCAGCAAGTTTGTTTTTGGACGAGAGTTTGTAGTTGTAGTCCAGTCCAAGCCGGATTGCACCGCGCATTTTTACCAGATAACCCATTTGATATTGCCAAACATGAACCATTTCATGAATGAATAAATGACGCAGTTTGTTCTCTGTGATAGAAAAATCTTCCTGGGAACGCGACTCATGAAAATACATTTCTCCATTCGGGGTCATGACTATGTTTTCCGGTTGAAACAGCCATAAATATGGTCTGCTATGATCTTGACCTTGCTATAGTCAACAGCATCTTCGAAGATCATCCATGCCATGTCGATCTCGTCTTGAGTCAGTAACCTGGTCTTGCTGTCGATTTTGATCTTTTTTACTGATGTTCCGACCTCGGTGTCCGTCGTTATCATGTCTTGCAACTCTACTTTGACGCTCGCCGGTTTCACTTGGCTAGCCGAGGAGGCGCAGCACTGAAAACTGTCTTCTGGTGGAAAGAATTCTACTGCCGTAATTTTTTCTTCCTGCTTGCTCGTAATGCGCTCCGTGCGGCCCCTGGCATCCGTCGTTCCCGTCCACGTCTCCCCATTGCTGACGCTGATCCTGTAATCGGCATGCGCCAGCGGCACGCCCGTTTGCGACACGAATTCCAGCTGCTCGTCGTGGCCGCAGCACCAGCATTCACCGGCCTGGCCGGCGCGCCGGTGCATTTCGCAGCCGCTTGTGGCATCGCGCAGGGCGGCGCCCAGCACCGGCTTGCCGCCGTCGGAATACGTGACGACCATGCTGTCGAAGCGCGCGCCCAAGCTGTCGCGGTAGTGCGTGACGAGTGCGTAAAACACATCGCAGCCGGTGGTACTGATCACGTGGTGCCGGGTCATGGCGTGCCCCGTGGTAAAACGCCAGCGTAGGCGGGGCAGGGCAAGGGCTCATTGATACAGCGCAAGCGGCCAGGCGCTGCGTTAAGATGGATGCCATCACTCCACACGAAAGAGACAGTCCATGCCCGATACCTCACGGCAAACCCATGCCGCCACCAACAGCTTGGCCCAAGCCCTGATCAGCGACCCGTTTTACCGCAGCGTGACGGTGGCGTGCGGTGACGACGCAGCGGCGCGCCTGGCCATGCTGACCACTTATTTCGAGCTGGCGCTGGTCGAAGGGTTCGAGGCTGGCCGCGTCGACCTGGCCGACAGTGCCGGCAATGGTGCCGCCATCTGGACCACCAATACGCCGCTGCCGCTGCGCCAGGCCGCCTATGCGCAGCGCGAAACGGCCTTGCGCGAGCTGCTGGGACCACAGGGCTTCGCCAACTTTGCGGCCATCGTCGAGAACATGGAGCACGCGCTGGCGCAGCATGATCTGCAGCACGCCTGGTACCTGTCGATAGCCGGCATTGCGCCAGAGGCGCAGGGCAGGGGGCTGGGCGCCTCGGTGCTGGCGCCCGGCCTGGCGGCCGTCGACCAGGCCGGCGCCGTGTGTTTCCTGGAAACCTATAATGAGCGCAGCCTGCCGTTCTACGGCCGGCTCGGTTTCGAGGTAGCGGGGCGCCATACGGAAGCCATCACGGGCGCAGACTACTGGCTGATGCTGCGCCAGCCCGTGCGCGCTGCCATGCCTGATTGACCATTTTGTGCATTTCTATACACTCGTCTTTTCTTTGACGACCTGGAGATGACATGCCCGTCCCGCAACTGCACCGTAGCCTGATCGCGGTGGCCTGCCTGGCCGCCTTTGGCGCCGCGCGCGCCGATACCGTGATCGACAACGCCAACGGCTATACCTTGACTGCTGCCGGCAAGCTGCAGCGCTTCAGTGCTCTGGCGTTTGACGACGCCGGCAGGATCGTTGCCGTCGGTACTGGTGCGCAGGTGGCGCGCAAGGCGGCCAAAGGCGCCACGCATATCGACGTGCAGGGCAAGACCGTGCTGCCGGGACTGATCGACGCGCATGGCCACGTATTTGGCCTGGGCGCGATTGCCAGCGGCGTGATGCTGTACGGTTCTTCGTCGCTCGATGCCGCCGTCAAGTCAGTCGGCGACTTTGCGCGCGCGCATCCCGAACGCGGCTGGGTGATCGGCAACGGCTGGAACCAGGAAATCTGGAAGCTGGGCCGTTTTCCCACGGCCCTGGAACTCGATGCGGCGGAAAGCGCGCGGCCCGTCTGGCTGCGCCGCGTCGACGGTCACGCCGGCTGGGCCAACAGCCGCGCGCTGGCGCTGGCCGGCATCACGCGCGACACGCCAGACCCGGCCGGCGGCAAGATCGTGCGCGACGGTCAAGGCAATGCCACCGGCATCCTGGTCGATAACGCGATGGAGCTGATGGACAAGGTGCTGCCGAAGCCGGGCGAGGCGGACAATCGCGCGGCATTGGACGGCGCATTGGCGCAGCTGGCGCAAGCGGGCCTGACCAGCGTGCACGACGCCGGCATCGACGTGGCGCAGGACCGCCTCTACCGCGACTATGCCGACCACGGCAAGCTGACGGTGCGCGTGTACGGCATGATCTTCGACACCACGGCGGACTTCGATGCGCTGTCGCAGAACGGCCCCCTGAACAGCTACGCGCACGACCTGTATGCGCTGCGCGCCGTGAAGCTGCTGTCGGACGGCGCGCTGGGCAGCCGCGGCGCGGCCCTGATCGAACCGTACAGCGACGCGCCCGAGACGCGCGGCCTGCTGTTTCATGACGACGCCGCCATGCGCGCGCGGATGGACAAGGCCATGCGCGCCGGCTACCAGGTCAATGTGCACGCCATCGGCGACGCCGGCAACCGCCAGCTGCTCGACGGCTACCAGGCGCTGATCAAACAGTACAACAATGTGGGACTGCGCCACCGCATCGAGCATGCGCAGGTGGTGCAGCTGGCCGACATTCCCCGCTTCAGGAGCCTGGGCATCGTGCCGTCGATGCAGCCCACGCATGCGACGTCCGACCAGAACATGGCCGAGCAGCGCGTCGGTCCCGAACGCATCAAGGGCGCGTATGCCTGGCGCACCTTTCTCCAGCAGGGCTCGCGCATCGCCTGCGGCTCCGATTTTCCGATCGAGTCGCCCAATCCGTTCGAGGGCATCCACGCGGCCGTCACGCGGCAGAACAATGAAGGCCTGCCGGCTGGCGGCTGGTATCCGCAGCAGGCGATGACGGTCACCGAAGCGCTGCGCTGCTTTACGCTCGACGCGGCATGGGCGGGGCACCAGGAAAAAGTGATCGGTACCCTGGAGAGGGGCAAATGGGCCGACTTTATCGTGGTGGACCAGGATTTGTTTACCGTGGCGCCGGCGGTGATCGGCAAGACGCAGGTGCTGCAGACGTGGCTGGCGGGCAAGCGGGTGTTTGAGAAAAAGTAAGCCAAAAGCGGTTGACTTGCTTGTATAGACAACCTATGCTTGTCACACAAGAGCGGGCCACGCATGCCCGCTTGGCCCTGTGAGGAGACAGCATGAAGAACGATATGGACAGCGATCCGCGCTTCGACGCCAGCCGCAGCATCCGCGCCCCGCGCGGCACCGAACTGGCCTGCAGGAACTGGCAGATCGAAGCGGCCTACCGCATGGTGCAGAATAATCTCGATGCCGAGGTGGCGGAAAATCCGCAGCACCTGGTGGTGTACGGCGGCATCGGCCGCGCGGCGCGCAACTGGGCTTGTTTCGACCAGATCCTGGTGTCTTTGCGCGAACTGGAAGAAGACCAGACGCTGCTGATCCAGTCCGGCAAACCGGTCGGCGTGTTCCGCACGCATGTGGACGCGCCGCGCGTGCTGATCGCCAATTCCAACCTGGTGCCCAAATGGGCCAACTGGGAACACTTCAACGAACTCGATCGCCAGGGCCTGTTCATGTACGGCCAGATGACGGCCGGCAGCTGGATCTATATCGGCACGCAGGGCATCGTGCAGGGCACCTATGAAACCTTCGCCGAAGCAGGCCGCCAGCATTTCGGCGGCGACTGGGCCGGGCGCTGGATACTGACGGCGGGCCTGGGCGGCATGGGCGGCGCGCAGCCGCTGGCCGCCACCATGGCCGGCGCCGTGTCGCTGACCATCGAGTGCCAGCAGAGCAGCATCGATTTTCGCTTGCGCACGCGCTACCTGGACAAGCAGGCGGCCAACCTCGATGACGCGCTGGCGCTGATAGCGCATCACATCGAACGCAGGCAAGCCATTTCCATCGGCCTCTTGGGCAATGCGGCCGAAGTGCTGCCGGAACTGGTCAAGCGCGCGAAAGCGGGCGCCCCGGTGCCGGACCTGGTCACCGACCAGACCTCGGCGCATGACCTGGTCAACGGCTATTTGCCGCGCGGCTGGAGTGTGTCGGACTGGAAGGCGGCGCAGCAGGACCCGCAGCGCCATGCGCGGCTGGTGCAAGCCGCCGCCGACTCGTGCGCGGCCCATGTGCAGGCCATGCTGGACTTTCATGCGATGGGCGTGCACACGGTCGATTACGGCAACAATATCCGCCAGGTGGCGCTCGACCAGGGCGTGCAGAATGCGTTTGATTTTCCCGGCTTCGTGCCGGCGTATATCCGCCCGCAGTTCTGCGAAGGGCGCGGGCCATTCCGCTGGGTGGCGCTGTCGGGCGACCCGGAAGATATCTACAAGACCGATGCGAAGATCAAGGAATTGTTCCCGCAGCATGCGCAGGTGCACCACTGGCTGGACATGGCGCGCGAGCGCATCGCCTTCCAGGGCCTGCCGGCGCGCATTTGCTGGCTGGGCCTGGGCGAGCGCCATCTCGCCGGCCTGGCCTTCAACGAGATGGTGCGCACGGGCGAGCTGAAGGCGCCCATCGTGATCGGCCGCGACCATCTCGACACGGGCTCGGTGGCCAGTCCGAACCGTGAAACGGAAAGCATGAAGGACGGCACCGACGCCGTGTCCGACTGGCCGCTCCTGAACGCCCTGCTCAATACGGCCGGCGGCGCCACCTGGGTCTCGCTGCATCATGGCGGCGGCGTCGGCATGGGGTATTCTCAGCATGCGGGCATGGTGATCGTGGCCGATGGCACGGAAAGCGCGGCAAAACGCCTGGCGCGCGTGCTGGTCAATGACAGCGGCTCGGGCGTAATGCGCCACGCCGATGCCGGCTATGAAACGGCTGCCGCCTGCGCCAGGCGCAATGGTTTGAACCTGCCCATGATCGATTGAAAAAACATGACACCACCGATGAAAAGCTGGACCCTGAAACCGGGCGCGATGACCCTGGCCGACCTGCGCGCCGTGTGGGCCGCGCCGGCCACCCTGAATCTCGCCGCCGAAGCCTATGGCGTGATCGAAAGTTCGGCCGCCGCCGTGCAGGCGATCGTCGCCAAGGGCGATGCGGCGTATGGCATCAACACCGGCTTCGGCCTGCTGGCGAAAACCCGCATCCCCGACGACAAGCTGGAGCAATTGCAGCGCAACCTGATTTTGTCGCACTCGGTCGGTACCGGCGCACTGCTGTCCGACGCCGTGGTGCGGTTGATCATGCTGATGAAAATCGGCAGCCTGGCGCGCGGCTATTCGGGCGTGCGTGCGCTGATCGTCGATACCCTGATCGCGCTGTACAACGCGGGCATCATGCCGGCGATTCCCGCCAAGGGCTCAGTGGGCGCCTCGGGCGACCTGGCGCCGCTGTCGCACATGACGCTGGCCATGCTGGGCGTGGGCGAGGTGCGCGTCAACGGCGTGCTGGTGCCGGCGCAGGAAGCGCTGCAGCAGGCCGGCATCGCGCCGGTGGTGCTGGCGGCCAAGGAGGGGCTGGCGCTGATCAACGGCACGCAGGTATCGACCGCGCTGGCGCTGCATGGCCTGTTCATGGCCGAGCGGCTGCTGGAGGCGGCGATGGTCACGGGCGCCCTGTCGCTCGACGCGGCCAAGGGCAGCGATGCGCCGTTCGACGCGCGCGTGCATGCGGTGCGCGGCCAGCCGGGGCAGATTTTGGCGGCGCAGATGTACCGCCAGTTGGTGGCGCACAGCACCATTCGCGCTTCGCACCTGGAAGGCGACGAACGGGTGCAGGACCCGTACAGCCTGCGCTGCCAGCCGCAGGTGATGGGCGCCTGCCTGGACCTGATCGTCAATGCGCGCCGCACGCTGCTGATCGAAGCCAATGCCGTCACCGACAATCCGCTGCTGTTCCAGGACGGTCCCGGCGAGCTGGCCGAAATCGTCTCGGGCGGCAATTTCCATGCCGAGCCGGTGGCGTTTGCGGCCGACACGCTGGCGCTGGCGATCGCCGAAATCGGCGCGCTGGCCGAGCGCCGCATCGCGCTATTGATCGACGCCACGCTTTCCGGCCTGCCGCCGTTCCTGGTGCGCGAACCGGGCATCAATTCCGGCTTCATGATCGCGCACGTGACGGCCGCCGCGCTGGCGTCGGAAAACAAATCGCTCGCCCATCCGGCCAGCATCGACAGCCTGCCCACTTCCGCCAACCAGGAAGACCATGTGAGCATGGCCACCTTTGCCGGACGGCGGCTCGACGACATGGCGCACAACACGGCGGTGATCATCGGCATCGAGCTGCTGGCCGCGGCGCAGGGCATCGATTTCCACCGGCCGCTGAAAACTTCGCCGCAGCTCGAACACGTGCACCACCAGCTGCGCCAGAAGGTGCCGTTCTTCGACGCCGACCGCTACTTTGCGCCCGATATCGAAGCGGCGCGGCAGATGGTGCTTGCCGGCGACTTGAGCCTGACCTGCAAACAGCTGTTCGCGCCGCTGTACGCCTGAACGCCAGGAGACCATCATGGATTATCAATTTGATGCAGGCAGCATTCCGCTGCTGGTGTCGATGCCGCATGTGGGTACCGACATTCCCGACGAGATCGCCGCGCGCATGACGCCGCAGGCGCTGCTCAAGGCCGATACGGACTGGCATTTGCGCGAGCTGCATGGCTACCTGCAGCAGATGGATGCGTCGGTGCTGTCGGCGCGCTGGTCGCGCTACACGATCGATCTGAACCGGCCGCAGGAAGACACCAATCTGTATCCGGGCCAGGACACCACCGGCCTGCTGCCGGCCGACACTTTTCACCGCGAGCCTTTGTATCTGCCGGGCCGCGAACCCGATGCGCACGATGTGCGCCAGCGCCTGGAGCGCTACTGGGCGCCGTATCACCGCCAGCTGGAACAGGAGCTGGCGCGCATGCTGCGCGCGCATGGCGCCGTGGTGCTGTGGGAAGCGCATTCGATCGCCTCGCATGTGCCGCGTTTTTTCGACGGCAAGCTGCCCGACCTGAACTTTGGCACGGCCGATGGCGCCAGCTGCGATCCGGGCCTGACCTGCGCCGTGGTGGATCTGGCGCGTGCGCAACATCAGTTCACGGTGGCGCTGAACGGCCGCTTCAAGGGCGGCCATATCACGCGCCACTACGGCCAGCCGCAGCAGCGCGTGCATGCGATCCAGCTTGAAATGTGCCAGTGCCTGTATATGGACGAAGCGGCGCCGTTTGCGTTCCGGCCGGATCTGGCGGCGCAGGTGCAGCCGCTGCTGCAGAACATGATGGAAGCGGCGGTGGCGTGGGTGCGGCGGTGAGCCTGTTTGCGCGCCACGCGCTGCTGCCGCAAGGCTGGCGCCGCGATGTGCTGATCTGCTGGGACGCGGCCGGCGAGCTGACCAGCGTGACGGACAATGCGGCGCCGCCCGATGGCGTGGAGCTGGCCGAATATGTGCTGCCGGGGATGGTCAACCTGCATTCGCATGCGTTCCAGCGGGCGCTGGGCGGCATGGCGGAAAAGGCGGGATCTGGCCCTGACAGCTTCTGGACCTGGCGCGAGCTGATGTACCGTTTTGCCGGCCGCATCACGCCCGAACAGATCGAAGCCATCGCCGCCCAGCTGTTTGCCGAATGCCTGCGCCACGGCTATACGGCCGTGTGCGAATTCCACTATCTGCAGCGCGACGCGGCAGGCAGCCTGTATGCGCGGCCGGCCGAAACGGCCGAACGCGTGGTGCAGGCGGCGCGCCTGTCCGGCATCGGTATCACCATGCTGCCGGTGCTGTACAGCCATGCCGGTTTTGGCGCGCAGCCTTTGAAGCCGGAACAGGCGCGCTTTCGCACCGATGCCGACGATGTACTGCGCATTGTCGAAGCGTTGGCAGCCCAGCGCGATGGCCAGGTCGAGGTGGGCTGTGCGCCGCACTCGCTGCGCGCGGCCTCCATCGAGCAGATAACAGCGGTGCTGGCGGCCTTGCCATCGGAGCGCCCGGTGCACATGCATATCGCCGAGCAGCAGGCCGAGGTGGCGCAGTGCCTGGCGGCGACGGGCCGGCGTCCGGTGCAGTATCTGTACGATCAACTCGATGTCGATGCGCGCTGGTGCCTGGTGCATGCGACGCATCTGGCCGCCGATGAAATCGCGCTGATCGCCAACAGCGGCGCCGTGGCGGGACTGTGCCCGACCACGGAAGCGAACCTCGGCGACGGGCTGTTTCCCCTGCCTGAATTCATTGCCGCCGGCGGGCGCTTCGGCATCGGCAGCGACAGCCATGTATCGCAGTCGCCGGTCGAGGAATTGCGCTGGCTCGAATACGGCCAGCGCCTGCAGCGCCAGCAGCGCAATATCGCGGCCACGCCGCAGCAGCGCCATGTGGGCGACTATCTGTGGCAGACGGCCCTGCAGGGTGGCGCGCAGGCGTCGGGGCGCAAGCTGGGGGCGCTGGCAGCCGGCTGCCGCGCCGACCTGCTGGTGCTTGACGATGCGCACCCGAACCTGTGCGGCGTGGCGGTCAGCGATGTGCTGGGCAGCTTTCTGTTTTGCGGCAACGACAATCTGGTGCGCGACGTGCTGTGCGGCGGACGGTGGCAGGTGCGTAACAAGCGCCATCTGGCGCAGGACGCGATTGCCGCTTCCTACAAGCGCACGCTGGCGCGCTTGCGGGCGCTCTGATGGCCACCCTGATCGCCTATGCCAGCCTCGTGGCGGCGCCGTGGAAAAACGGCGGCGGCAGCACGCGCGAGCTGGCCGTGTCGCCGCCCGGCGCGCAGCTGGACAATTTCGACTGGCGCATCAGCGTGGCGGCGATCACCGCCGATGGCGCGTTTTCAGTCTTCCCCGGCATCGACCGCAGCTTGCTGCTGCTCGAAGGCGAGTGCGTGCGCCTGACGCTGGACGGCGCGCGCACGGTGCTGCTCGATGCGGCAAATCCCATGCTGTGGTTTCCCGGCGAAGCGCAGGTCGATGCGCAGGTGAGCGGCGCCACCCTGGACTTCAATGTGATGACGCGCCGCAGCCGCTGCCGCCATCAGCTGGAGACCCTTGCCGCGCCATGCCAGCTGGTGCGCCGCAGCACCAGCACGCTGTTGTTCGTGGCCGGCGACGGCCCGCTGCTGGCGCGCGGCGGCCGGCAGGCGTTCACCTTGGGCCGCCACGATGCCCTGCTGCTCGATGCCGATGACGCACCGCACTGGCAGCTCGATGCAACGGATGCGGCGTCGGTGTTTCTCGTCGACCTGTTTACCTGAAGGAGGGCGCATGCACGACTGGGACCTGGTACTGCACAACGTCCATCTGGCCACCATGGAAGATGGCTACGGCGAAGTGCCGGACGCGGCGATTGCCGTCAAGGACTGCCGCATCGCCTGGATCGGCTCAGGCGCTGCGCTGCCGGCCAGCAGCGCTGTCACCATCGATGGCAAGGGATGCTGGCTGACGCCGGGCCTGATCGACTGCCATACGCATATCGTCCACGCGGGCAACCGCAGCGATGAATTCGAGGCACGCCTGAATGGCGCCAGCTATGAAGCCATCAGCCGCGCCGGTGGCGGCATCATGTCCACCGTGCGCGCCACGCGCGCGGCCAGCGACGCCGAACTGCTGCGGCAAAGCCTGCCGCGCGTGCAGGCGCTGTTGGCCGAAGGCGTGACCACGCTGGAGATCAAGTCCGGCTATGGACTGGACCAGCCATCCGAAGCGAAGATGCTGCGCGTGGCGAGAACGATCGGCGCACGCTTGCCGGTGACGGTGCGCACCAGCTTTCTCGGCGCCCATGCGCTGCCGCCCGAGTATGCGGGCCGTGCCGATGATTATATCGATGCCATATGCCGGCAGATGCTGCCCGCGCTGGCGGTCGATGGCCTGGTCGACGCGGTCGATGCCTTTTGCGAGCGCATCGGCTTTACGCCGGCGCAGACGCAGCAGGTGTTCGAGGCGGCGCAGGCGCTGGGCCTGCCCGTCAAGCTGCATGCGGAGCAGCTGTCCGACCAGGGCGGCGCGGCGCTGGTGGCGCGCTTTGGCGGCCTGTCTGCCGACCATCTGGAGTTCCTGTCGCAAGAGGGAATAGAGCACATGGCGCGCCACGGCACGGTGGCCGTGCTGCTGCCCGGTGCATACTTTTTTTTGCGCGAGACGCAGGCGCCGCCGATTGCCGCCCTGCGCGCGGCGGGCGTGCCGATAGCGGTGTCGACCGACTGCAATCCCGGCACCTCGCCGCTGACCTCATTGCTGCTGGCGATGAACATGGCTTGTACCTTGTGGCGCCTGACGCCGCAGGAAGCGCTGGCCGGCGCCACCATCCATGCGGCGCGCGCGCTGGGTCTGCAGCACGAGACAGGCAGCCTGGCGGTGGGCAAGCGTGCCGACTTTGCGCTGTGGCGCATCGCGCGTCCGGCCGACCTGTCGTATGCGATGGGTTTGAATCCCTGCGTGGGCGTGGTGCACGGCGGCGCATGGCGCACGCCGGTGGTAAGCTTGCCGGATTGATCATTCGTCCGGGAGCGCCGCGTGCGCGTCATTCATTTTCTGGTTTTTCTTGTTTTCTGCACCACGCCGCTGGCCCATGCGGGGGACAGCGGCACCCTGAAAGTCGGCTCCAAGCGCTTTACGGAATCGTATATCCTCGGCGAGATCGTGCGGCAAACCGCCGCGCCCCAGGTCAGGGCCGAGCACCGCCAGGGCCTGGGCAATACCGCCATCGTGCTCGCTGCGCTGCAGGCGGGCAGCATCGACGTGTATGCGGAATACACGGGCACGATCGCCAGCGAAGTGCTGAAGCACGACAAACCGGTCAGCGTGGAGCAGATACGGCACGAGCTGGCGCCGCTGGGCCTGGGCGTGGCCGTGCCGCTGGGCTTCAACAACACCTATGCGCTGGCCATGCGCGGAAATGAGAAAACCATCGCCAGCCTGGCGGATCTGGCTGCGCATCCTGCGCTGAAATTCGGCCTGTCGCATGAATTCATCGGCCGCGTCGATGGCTGGCCCGGACTGGCTGCGCGCTATGGCCTGCCGCAGCGCCCGCGCGGACTCGATCATGGCATCGCCTATGAAGCGCTGGCGCAGCAGCAGGTGGACGTGATCGATATCTATTCGACCGACGCCAAGATCCGCCAGTACGGCCTGCGCGTGCTGGCCGACAGCGATCAGTATTTTCCCCGCTACGACGCCATGCTGCTGTATCGCCTGGATATGCCTGCGCGCTTTCCCGCCGCCTGGCAGGCGCTGCACAAGCTGGAAGGACGCATCAGCGAGCAGGCCATGATCGGCATGAATGCGGCGGTGGAAATCGACGGCAAGAGCTTTGCCACTGTGGCCAGCCAGTTTCTGGCGTCGTCCGGCGGCAAGCCGGCAGCAGGCGGCGCGCGCGCGGGGCTGCTCGACAAGATCATCGGCGACGATCTGTGGACGCTGACGCGCCAGCATTTGCTGCTGGTGCTGCTGTCGGTGGCGCTGGCCTGCCTGGTCGGCGTGCCGCTGGGCGTGCTGGCGGCGTTTTATGCGCCGCTGCGCCAGAGCGTGCTGGCGGTGGTGGGCGTTCTGCAGACGGTGCCGTCGCTGGCGCTGCTGGCGATGCTGATTCCGCTGCTGGGCATGATCGGCATGGTGCCGGCGCTGGTGGCGCTGTTCGTGTATGCACTGCTGCCCATCGTGCGCAATACCTGCACCGGCATCCTGCAGATACCGCACGGCCTGCGCATGGCGGCGCTGGCGCTGGGACTCACCGGCCGCCAGCGCCTGCTGCATGTGGACTTGCCGCTGGCCCTGCCCGTGATCCTGGCAGGGGTGAAAACTGCCGCGGTGATGAGCGTGGGCACGGCGACCATTGCCGCGTTTATCGGCGCGGGCGGTTATGGCGAGCGCATCACCATCGGCCTGGCGCTGAACGACAACGACATGCTGCTGGCCGGCGCGATTCCCGCCGCCGTGCTGGCGCTGCTGACGCAGGGGGTCTTTGAACTGGTGGAGCGCTGGGCAGTGAAAGGCAAGCTGGGAGCTTGATCGTGCACAAAGCCGCAGCGCTTGAAGATGCCACACTGAATCTTCCGCGCTGCATTCGTCTACGTTGCATGCCGGCCTCACACGTCAAGGAGATCTCGCATGGCTCGCCATTTTGTTGCCCACTGTCTCGCGTTCGTTTATAACAAATTGCACAACTACACCCCTGCAAGGCAACAGCATATCGGCCTGCACGGTACATTGATTGAACCGAGGAAATAGTAACCAACATCGACGGAAATGTAAGAGCCGGTAAGCAAATGTAAGGGAAGCCCTGAATCAATTGTGCAACGTTTATATTCATATCCGTTGATTGCATTCTCCCCCTCCCACTTGACAATGGGTTCTACCTCACGGTGCCGCTAGCCCGTGAGGTTTTTTTTTGAGGGGTGGACGCTGACCATACCTGCTGCGCGTTGTAATAGGCAGCCTGCGATGCTCACCGTGCATCAGCACGGTTGCGCTTCTTAGCCGCCTCTTCCTGCCGCTCGCAACGGTCTGGTCATGCGTCGAGACGTTACAGGTGAGCTGTCATTGCGCAGATCAAGGTGTTCCTGCTGACAATTTCATCAGCGCTTCTCCCGTTACCCGGCAGATGCGCCAGTCCGGCATCACGTCGGCGCCCATGCCCTGGTAGAAATTGATCGCGTTTTCGTTCCAGTCCAGTACCGACCATTCGAAGCGGCCGCAGTTGCGTTCGACGGCCAGTTGCGCCAGGGCGACCAGCATCTGCTTGCCGTAGCCCTTGCCGCGCGCGGCCTGTTTCACGTACAGGTCTTCCAGGTACAGGCCCTTGCGGCACAGGAAGGTGGAAAAATTGTGGAAGAACAGGGCGAAAGTAACCGTCTCGCCGTTCTCCTCGCCCACCAGCGCTTCGCAGGCGGGATGCGCGCCGAACAGGCTGTCGTGCAGCATGTCCGGCGTGGCGATCATCATGTGTTCGAGTTTTTCAAACACGGCCAGTTCATGGATCATGCCGAAGATGGCGGCCACGTCGGACGCTTGCGCAGGACGGATGGCGAGGGTAGGGGAGCTGCTCATGATGCCTTTGCTGTAGGTGCTGCAGGTGCGCTGGAAAGCGAGGAAGCGATGCGGGTCTTGCGCGCGCCGGAGGTCAATGCCCAGGCCACGCTGGCCAGGCACAGCGCCATGCCGAGCCATTCGATGGCGGCCGGGCGGTAGTGTTCGAACTGGATCGACAGCAGCACGGAAATGACGGGCGTGACCACGCCGATATACACGGTCTTCTGCGTGCCGATGCGGGCGATCAGGGTGAAATAGGCGCTGAAGGCGATGACCGAGCCGAACAGGGCCAGGTAGACCAGGCCCATCCAGTAGCTGGCGCGCGTCGGCAAGCTCCACGCCTGGCCGGTGGCCAGCGCCCACACGGCTACCATCGACGTGCCCCACAGCATGGTCCAGGCCATGGTCAGCATCACGTTGCTCGAATGCGCGCGCACTTTCATGACCAGTGCATTGCCCACCGTGCTGGCCATGGTGGCCACCAGCGCCAGCATGAAGCCGAGCAGGAAGTGGCCATTGCCGCCGCCGAGGATTTCCTTCAAGGCCGCGCCGATCGACTGGTAAAACAGCAGCACGATGCCGCAGACCGCCACCGCGCCTGCAAAGCAGGTGCTGAGGGTAATTTTTGTTCCGAAGGCAAAGCGGTTCAAGAGCGGCGTCCAGAACACCATCAGTGCAAACAGCACGCTGACCAGCGCCGACACCAGGTATTGCTCCGAGCTGTAGGTGCACACATAGCTGAGCGCGAACGAGGCCAGGCCCTGCAGCATCATCCATTTTTGCGCGCGCCACGGCAGGCGCAAGGTGTCGCCGCGGATGGCGCACCAGGCAAACAGCGTGGCGGACGCCAGGCCGAAACGGTAGACCACGGAAACAGCAGGCGCGACATCGCCCAGTTGCAAGGTAATGGCCCAGAAGGTGGAGCCCCAGATCAGGCAGGCGGTAATAAAGAGGAGGGAAGAAGGCATCGCGACAGTATACGGTGTCGCCGGTGGCTTGCCTAGCAGTGGCAATGGCGACACACCAGCCTTGAGGCAGCGCAGCGTGCATGAGAAATGTTGAATTTATGAAAATATTTGTATTATTATTAAATAAATATTTTCCGACTTCAACGCTTCAGGGAGCCCATCATGCCAGCCTCGCTGCATCTCAAAGTATGGAGCGTGATCGTGTATGTAGCGGTGATGACGCTGGTTGCCATCTGGCTGCATGAAGGCCTGGCGCCGGCCGCCGGCTTGATGGCGACCGGAACCTTTGGCTGACTCTTAATGGGTGACGCGCGTGGTGCGGCCATCCGACAGCAAGCGCACGCGCTCGCCCGGACGGAACTGCTCGTCCGCATCCTGCACGATGGCGCGCATGTCGCCATTGTCGAGGCGCACGGTGATTTCAAAGCCGGGCTTGTTGGCCGAGTTCGCTTCGATGCTCTGGCCGGCGATGCCGCCCGCCACCGCGCCAAGGATGCTGGCCGCAATGGCGCCCTTGCCGCCGCCCACGGCCGAACCGGCCACGCCGCCCAGCGCCGCGCCGGCCAGCACGCCGGTACCGCTTTCACCCTTGTCGATGGTCACCTGGCGTACCGATTCCACGGTGCCCATGCGCACGGACTGTTCATTTTGCGCCTGGCGCGCCTTGTAGACACTGGCCGAATTCGGCTGTACGGCGCAGCCGGCCAGGGTAGCCAGGGTGGCGGCCAGGGCTACGGCGATAATCGATGGGTTCATGTTCAACTCCCGAGATAGTGGTGGTGCGCCGATCGCGTCGCTTGGCATCGGCTGCCCCTTGATGATAAGACAAGTTGCATCTGATAAATAGCCTGGAAATCGTAATAATCTGTTACGTCCTGCCTAATACGCCAGCCGCAGGCGGCGGTACAGAAAGCCCAGGACAAACAGCGGCCCGATCAGCAAAAAACGCAGATCGTCGAGAAACGACGGCTTCTTGCCCTCGATCTGGTGGCCGATGAACTGGCCGATCCAGGCCAGCACGAACAGCACCAGCGACATCGGCAGGATCACGATCGGCTGCATCGCCGCCAGCGCCGCCAGCATCACGGCCAGCATCGCCAGCATGCCAAGCGCGAACGGCCGCGACAGCTTCATATAGTACGCCAATGCTGCCATGCAGCCTGCCAGCGCCACGCCCGGGTGCAGGCTCCACAGCAAGCCCAGCACGCTGAACACGATCAGCGGCACGCAGACAATATGCACCCATTCGTTGACGCAATTGCGGTGGCTGTCGCCGTACTGCGCCAGCAGGGAGTCGATGGTACGCATGGCAGTCTCTGTTATTAATTATCCGGAAATTCTACACCGTATTGTGCATGCACCGAGCGCGTAGAATGGTGGCTTCCTTATCCCATGCAGGAATGCCGTTGACTTTCCCCCTCGCTACACTTGACACCCGCAAGCGCTGCTTCGATCCCGTCGTCAACCTCGACACCCGGCTGCTGATACTGGGCAGCCTGCCCGGCGAAAAATCGCTGGCGCACAGCCAGTACTACGCGCATCCGCAAAATAAATTCTGGCTGCTGCTGGGCGCGGTGCTGGGCATCGACCTGAAAAGCCAGCCGTACGAGGAACGCCTGGCCACGTTGCTGGCGCAGGGCGTCGGGCTGTGGGACGTGGTGGCGCAGGCGCACCGTTTAGGCAGCCTGGACAGCAATATCCGCGAGCGCGACGACAACGACCTTGTGGCGTTGATTGCCGGCCTGCCACATTTGCACACCATTGCGTTCAATGGCGGCACGGCGGCCAAACTGGGAGTGAAGGTGCTCGGTGAGCACGCGCAGCGCTACCGTATCGTCAGCCTGCCGTCGAGCAGCCCGGCGTACACTTTGGCATATGAGGCCAAATTGCAGCAATGGAAAACCCTGCAAGCATCTTCATAGATGCATCATTGCGCCACGATCCGGAACTCGGTGGCTTTGGCCACGGGACGTACTTGATTGCGCTCCCGCTTCAATTCCACGATGCCGTAAGGCGACATGGTTTTCAGCGTGCGTGACAAATTGCTTTGCTTGCGCCCGGTCACCTCGGCCAAGGCGGAGATCGATTCCGGCTGCATCTCCATCATCACGTGCAACAGCGCCCGGTTCTCGTCGCTGAGCACTTCGGCCAGCGACTTCATCGAGACGAACCAGACTTTCGGTTCGTCAGGCTGTGGCTGGTAGGTGCCACTGGCGATCGCCAGCACACGCTCGCGAATTTTCTCTTGCGGCATGATGCCAATAAAAATCGGTTTCATTACTTTTTTACAAGCTCCCTTGCTGCCAGCCCGCCAGCTGCTTGCGCATCCTGGCTGTTTGCTCACCTTGCCTGTTGTATCCACGCCAATCTGTTTTGTTCCCTCTTCACTTTTGCCCTTGCTTACGCTGATATATTACGTTTAATATCCTGATATATCAGAGTGCGCCAAGTTGGTGCCACGACAAAACACGCAAGCAAGGAGATGGCTACGATGACCGAGTTCATGAATCAGGATTTTCTACTCACCACGGAAACAGCCCGCAAGCTGTATCACGAAGTGGCGGCGGACCTGCCGATCATCGATTACCACTCGCACCTGCAACAAGGCGAAATCGCCGCGCGCAAGACCTTCCGCAATATCGCCGAGCTGTGGCTGGCGGGCGACCACTACAAATGGCGTTTGATGCGCACCTCGGGCGTGGCCGAGGAATTCATCACCGGCGAGCGCTCGGACCAGGAAAAATTCCGCGCCTTCTGCAAGGTGCTGCCGCTGGCGATCGGCAATCCGATTCATCACTGGAGCCACCTGGAACTGCGCCGCATCTTCAATATCGACCTGATCATCAACGAAGCGAATGCCGACGCGATCTGGGAACAGGCCAACGCCAAGCTGGCCACGATGGACACCTGGTCGCTGCTGCAGCAGGCCGGCGTGGAAATCGCCTGCACCACCGATGACCCGGCCGACGACCTGCTGCAGCACGCGGAAATCGCCAGCTCCGAGCTGAAAACGCGCGTGCTGCCGGCCTACCGTCCCGACAAGGCGATGCGCATCAACCAGCCGCGCTTCGTGGAATACCTGAAACGCCTGGGCGACGTGGCGCAGGTGCCGGTCACCTCGTTTGCCTCGCTGATCGCGGCGCTGGCCGTGCGCGTGGAATTCTTCCACTCGCGTGGCGCGCGCATCTCGGATCACGCGGTTGACGTCACCTTGCCGGTAGCCGGCGCCACGCCGGAAGAACTCGAAGCGCTGTTCGCCAAGCGCCTGCAGGGCACTTTGCTGTCCGACGCGGAAAACGGCCTGTATCTGCGCGGTTTGTTAGAGGCGATCGGCCGCGTGTACGCCAACTACGGCTGGACCATGTGCCTGCACATCGGCGCGCAGCGCAACAACAATGACCGCATGCGCGCGAAACTGGGCCCGGATACCGGCTACGACTCGATCTCGGACATGGGCTGCAGCGCCGGCCTGGCGTCCTTGCTGAACGCCCTGGACCTGGACGACCGCCTGCCGAAAACCATGCTGTTCTGCCTGAACCCGAACATGAACGAAGTGCTGTCGACCATGGTCGGCAACTTCCAGGACGGCACCGTCGCCGGCAAGCTGCAGTTCGGCCCGGCCTGGTGGTTCAACGATCATAAGGAAGGCAACCTGCAGCAGCTGGTCGGCTTCGGCAATCACAGCGTGCTGGGCGTGTTCGTCGGCATGGTGACCGATTCGCGCAGCTTCGCGTCCTACCCGCGCCACGACTATTTCCGCCGCCTGGTATGCCGCCAGATCGGCGAATGGGTGCACGGCGGCGAATACCCGAACGACTTCGAGGCGCTGTCGACCATCGTGCGCGGCATCTGCTACGACAACGCCCGCAAATACTTCCAGCTCTAATCCCTCAGCCGCCGCCAGGAACAACAGTCATGCAAAAAGTATTGTGTATTCACCCCGACGACGACATGCTGGTCGCGCTGTCCGACCTGGCCGCCGGCGAAGTCGTCAACTGGGAGGGTGAATCCATCCTGATCAGCAGCGCCGTCAAGACCAAGCACAAGCTGGCCAGGCGCGCGTTTGCGGCCGGCGAGATCCTGCGCCTGTACGGCGTGCCGGTCGGCAAGGCCACGGTCGATATCCGCCGCGGCGAGGCCGTCACCACCGAAAACCTGCATCACTATGCGGCGGAAGTGGAGCTGGAGCCGCAAGCGCCGTACACCTGGACCCCGCCCGACGTGGCCCGTCTCGATGGCGCCACCTTCCCCGGCGTGGTGCGCCCGGACGGCCGCGTGGGCACCGCCAATTACTGGCTGGTGTTCCCGCTGGTGTTCTGCGAAAACCGCAACGTCGAGCATCTGCGCAATGCGCTCGAAGCGCCGCTCGGCTACACGCGCAACGACCTGGCGTCGTTCACGCTGTCGCTGCTGGGCGAAGACATGGAAGCGCCAAAGCCGGTGGTGCGCCCGTTCCCTAACCTTGATGGCGTGCGCATCATCACGCACAACGGTGGCTGCGGCGGCACGCGCGCCGATGCGCGCTCGCTGTGCAAGATTCTGTCGGCGTATGCCGACCATCCGAACGTGGCCGGCATCACCGTCTTCAGCCTGGGCTGCCAGAACGCGCAGATTTCCATGTTCAAGGAAGCACTGGCCACGCAGAACCCGAACTTCGACAAGCCCTGCCTGATCTACGAACAGCAGAAGTGGGACAGCGAAGACGCCATGATGAAGGCCGTGCTGACCGACACGCTGGCGCAGCTGAAGGAAGCGAACAAGGTCACGCGCCAGCCGGTGCCGCTGTCACACCTGAAAATCGGCGTCAAGTGCGGCGGCTCCGACGGCTTTTCCGGCATTTCCGCCAACCCGGCCATGGGCCTGGTATCGGACATGGTGGTGGCCGTTGGCGGCTCGTCCATCCTGGCCGAATTCCCCGAGCTGTGCGGCGTGGAAGCGAACCTGATCGAGCGCTGCGAAAACGACGACGACAAGCGCCGCTTCCTGGGCCTGATGCGCGACTTCGAAGCGCGCGCCGAAGCGGTCGGCACGCACTTCGCCGACAACCCGAGCCCTGGCAATATCCGCGATGGCCTGATTACCGACGCGATGAAGTCGGCCGGCGCGGCCAAGAAGGGCGGCACCTCGCCCATCGTCTCGGTGCTCGACTACGGCGAACAAAGCCCGAAAGCCGGCCTGTCGCTGCTGTGCACGCCGGGCGGCGACGTCGAGTCGGTGACCGGCATCGTTGCCTCGGGCGCCAACGTGGTGCTGTTTTCCACCGGCCTGGGCACGCCAACCGGCAACCCGATCGTGCCGGTATTGAAAATCTCCAGCAACACCCGCGTCGCCAAAAAACTGTCGGACCTGATCGACTATGACTGCGGCCCCGTGATCGAAGGCACGCCGTTGCCGGAAGTGGCCAACGGCCTGTTCGATATGGTGGTGGCCACCGCCGGCGGCCAGTACACGGCCAAGGCCGACCGCCTGCAGCAGTACGACTTCATTTTCTGGAAACGCGACATTTCACTGTGAGCCACACTCCCATGCAAGCACCGGTATCAGCGTTGAAACGCAGCGCGCCATTCGCGCTGCCGATCAAATTCCTGCAGTTCGGCCAGGGCAACTTCATGCGCGGCTTTTTCGACTGGCAGATCGACCTGTTGAACGAGCGCAGCGGCCTGAACGCCGGCGTGGTGGTCGTGCGTCCGCGCGGCGGCAGCGGCTCGCCGCTGCTCGACGTGCAGGACGGCCTGTTTACCACCGTGGTGCGCGGCCTCGATGAAAACGGCACGCCCGTCAGCGAATGCCGCACCATTGCCTGCGTGCAGCGCGAGATCAATCCGGCCACCATGTACGTCGACTACCTGGCGCTGGCGCAATTGCCGGAGCTGCGCTTTATCGTCTCGAACACCACCGAAGCAGGGATCGCCGTGAACGACACCGACGCCTTTGATGACGCGCCGCCCTCGACCTTCCCCGCCAAGCTGGCGCGCCTGATGTTCGACCGCTACACGCATTTCAATGGCAGCGCCGACAAGGGCGTGGTGCTGCTGCCGTGCGAACTGATCGAGCAGAACGGCCCGGCATTGAAAGCCGCCGTGCTGCACTTCGCGCGCCTGTGGCAGCTCGACGCCGGCTTTGCCGCGTGGATCGAGTCGGCCTGCGTATTCTGCTCGACCCTGGTCGACCGCATCGTCACCGGCTATCCGCAAGGCGAGGAGGCCGACATCGAAGCAGGTCTCGGCTACCGCGACCAGTTCCTGGTGGCCGCCGAGTATTACTACCTGTTCGTGATCGAAGGCCCTGCATGGCTGGCCGACGAACTGAAACTGGCCGGCGCCAACCTGAATATCCAGCTGGTTGACGACATCACGCCGTACAAGAAGCGCAAGGTCGGCATCCTGAACGGCGGCCATACCGCGCTGGTGCCGGTGGCGCTGCTGGCCGGGCTGGAAACCGTGGGCGAAGCCGTCAACGACGAACAGGTTGGCGGCTACCTGGCCGACACGCTGGAACAGGAAATCATCCCCGCCCTGCCGCTGCCGCAGGACGAGCTGCGGCAGTTTGCGCGCGACGTGCTGCTGCGTTTTCGCAACCCGTATATCCAGCACCGCCTGGCCTCGATTGCCCTCAACAGCTGGAGCAAGTTTGCCGCCCGCATCGCGCCGCAACTGCTGCGCTATGCAGAGCTGAAAGGCCAGCTGCCGCCACGGCTGGTGCTGGCCCTGGCCGCCACCATCCGCCTGTACCGCGGCGACGTGATTGCGCTGTCCGACGATGCGGCCACGCTGGACTGGTTTGCGTCAGCCTGGGCCGACGTCGACAGCGGCAAGCAAAGCCTGGCGCAGCTGGCGCAAGGCTGGCTGGCGAATGAAAAATTATGGGGCCGCGACATGAATGCGGTGCCGGGCCTGGCGCAGGCGGTCACCAACGCGCTGGTGCGCATCACGGCCGATGGCATGCGCGGCGCGCTGCAGGCCTTGTAAGGATTGAGTAGTTCAGTAATACCGCAGCACCAATAAAAACCGAGGCCGAAGGCACTTCCAGAAGGAAGGCTGAACGGCCCGCAAAGTGGCGGCGCAACTGCGCCGCCGTGGATGATAGAGGGAGACAAAATGACTAAAATACGCGGCATGCGCTGGTGGATGGTCGGGCTGGTCACGGCCGGACTGATCGTGAATTATTTGGCGCGCAATACCTTGTCGGTGGCGGCGCCAACGATGATGAGCGAGTTGAATATCACCACCCAGCAGTATTCCTATATCGTGGTGGCCTGGCAGGTCTGC
Organism: Janthinobacterium sp.; assembly: GCF_031995485.1. Taxonomy (NCBI): domain Bacteria; kingdom Pseudomonadati; phylum Pseudomonadota; class Betaproteobacteria; order Burkholderiales; family Oxalobacteraceae; genus Janthinobacterium; species Janthinobacterium sp. The sequence continues at coordinate 52,629 of NZ_DAMAGB010000003.1, read as the reverse complement.
TACGCGCTGATGCAGCCGATCGCCGGCTATGTGATCGACGCGGTTGGCACCAAGCTCGGTTTTGCCATGTTCGCGCTGGCCTGGTCGGTGGCCTGCGCCTGCGCCGCCATGGCGACCGGCTGGCAAAGCATGGCGCTGTTCCGCGGCATGCTGGGCCTGACCGAAGCGGCCGGCATCCCCGCCGGCGTGAAAGCCACCACCGAGTGGTTCCCGGCCAAGGAGCGCTCGATCGCCATCGGCTGGTTCAATATCGGCTCCTCGATCGGCGCCCTGTGCGCGCCGCCGCTGGTGGTGTGGACCATTTTGCACGGCAGCTGGCAGATGTCGTTCGTCATCGTCGGCGCCATCGGCATCGTCTGGACCGGCCTGTGGCTGGCGTTCTACAAGCACCCGCGCGACCAGAAACTGCTGTCCGACAAGGAACGCGACTTCATCCTCGAAGGCCAGGAGCAGAGCGATGCGAACGGCGTCGGCGTGGCGCCCAAGGCGCGCTGGCACCAGATCGTGCGCAGCCGTAATTTCTGGGCGATCGCGATTCCGCGCTTCCTGTCCGAACCGGCCTGGCAGACCTTCAATGCCTGGATTCCCCTGTACATGGCCACCGAGCGCCACATGAACATCAAGGAAATCGCCATGTTCGCCTGGCTGCCGTTCCTGGCCGCCGATATCGGCTGCGTGCTGGGCGGCTACCTGAGCCCGTGGTTCCACAAATACTGGAAAGTGTCGCTGTTCACTTCGCGCAAGCTGGTCGTCATCGTCGGCGCCGTCTGCATGATCGGCCCGGCCTGCATCGGCCTGGTCGCCAGTCCGTATGCGGCGATTGCCCTGCTGTGCGTGGGCGGCTTTGCCCACCAGACCCTGTCCGGCGCGCTGTACTCGATCACCTCGGACGTCTTCGGCAAGAACGAAGTGGCCACTGCCACTGGCCTGGCCGGCATGTCCGGCTACCTGGGCGCCACCATCTTCACGCTGCTGTTCGGCGTGCTGGTGACGCTGGTCGGCTACAGCCCGCTGTTCATGCTGCTGGCCGTGTTCGACCTGGTGGCCGCCGCCGTGGTGTGCATCCTGATCCGCGAAAAAATCGCGCCATCGGTCTCGCTGGGCAAACCGGCATTCGGCTGACGCCAGCCCATTCATCCTTCCGCTTGTTCGTATCCGCGCAATGCGGAGGGATCACCATTTTCAATGATGTTAATAAAGCGCCACCCTAAGGCGCGACCAGAGGAGAAAGACATGCAACAACTGAACAACAAATTGACCCGCCGCGTGCTGGCGGCAGCCGTGCTGGCAGCCCTGTCGGGCAGCGTGCTGGCCGACGGTATCCTGGAAGGCCGCAAGGTCGAAACCCGCATCTACGGTTTCCTGAACGGCGAGATCGAATCGGTCAAGGCCGAAGGCGGCCCGACCCCGTACGCCAGCCGTGGCCGCGTCTCGGACGGCAATTCGCGCATCGGCTTTGCCGGCTCGATCGGCATCAAGGGCGACGTGCGCGGCCTGTGGCAGATCGAAGGCAGCCTGAACAACTTCGACGAAGGCGGCATCAATGGCCAGGGCAAATCGTCGACCATCGAATCGCGCAATACCTTTGTCGGTATCGAAAGCAAGCGCTTCGGCCGCTTCGTGATCGGTAACAACGACTCGGTCTACCGCAGCCTGGTCGGCTCCGGCGGCGCCCTGGGCGGCAACCTGGGCCTGTCGGTGCAGGGCCTGGACGTGTGGAACAACACCTCGGCCCAGTTGAGCGGCAATGCCGACAGCCTGTTCGGCCGCGGCGAAGCGCGCTACAAGAATTCGGCCCACTACCTGTCGCCGGAATGGAACGGTTTCCAGGCTGGCGCCTCGTACGGCTTCGACGAAGTGCGCGACACCGGCGACGACCGCGCGCGCTATTCGCTGGCCGCCAAGTACAGCATCGGCGCCTTCTCGATCGGCGCTGGCTACGACCGCCAGCAGAATACGGGCGTCGACGTGGAAAACCTGTCGAAAGGCTTCGGCTTCCGCAACACTTCCGTCAGCGGCGTGAACACCTCGTTCTACAAGGTGCTGGCCACCTACAAATTCCCGACCAAGACCAGCATCGGCCTGGGCTTTGAATCGGGCAGCTATGGCTACGCGGTGCAGGCGCTGCCGACCCCCGGCAATATCTACACGGCGCTGCAGACGGGCAGCATGAAGCAGCGCTCGGTGATGGCGTCCGTGACCCAGGAAGTGGGCTACGACGTGAACGTCATGCTGGCTGCCGGCAAGCTGGGCAAGCTGGACAACACCACCTTCGGCCGTGCCGACGACTTCGGCGCCACGCAAGTGTCGCTGGGTGCGACCTACAAGATCGACGAACAGTTCATGCCGTATGTGTACTTCACGCGCATCAACAACAAGGGCCAGCAGAACGTCAACCTGGGCCAGTCGCCGCTGCACAGCAACAAGGCCGGCACCGACGACGCCTTCCTCGCGCCGGGCAATTCGCCACGCGCGTTCGGCATCGGCCTGATCGCCCGTTTCTAACTATTTTGTAAAAGAGCCGGCGCGAGCCGGCAATCAGCGCGCCCCAGAGCGCAGCTTTATCAGGAGATGCACACAATGAAATCAGGTATCAAACAAATCAATACCGGCTGGACGCAGGCATGCGTCGCGCTGCCGCTGGCCGTCATGCTGGCCGCGTGCGGCGGCGGTGGCGACACCAAGGGCGACACGGCCACCAGCTACACGCCGGGCAGCGTGTTCCAGGTCGGCACCACCTCGTTCGATCCGGACCTGCCGGCCGAACCGAAGCTGCCGACAGACACCCAGGTGTGCGCCACGCTCGAAGCGTCGACCAACCTGGTGCGCCGTCCGGACGGCTCGCTGCCACCGGAAGCCGACCCGTCGAAAGCCGGCGTCGGCGTGGCCGTGACCACCGCCACCGCCAACCCTGACCAGGCCCGCATCCAGGCCGCGCTCGACGCCTGCGGCGCCGCCGTCGACGCCGAAGTGGGCGCGAAGATCGCCGCCGCCGATGCCGCCGCCACCGCCGCGCAGAAAACCGCCAACGTCAAGAACGTCAATATCGCCGGCGTCTCGGGCGAAGAGCTGGCCAAGCCCGAATACCGTGGCACCAAGTACGCCGTGCGCCTGGTGGTCAACAAGTCCGGCGTGGGCGACGGCTTTATCAGCGGCCCATTGACCCTGCCATCGGGCGTGACCCTGTGGATCGACAAGGGCGTGACCCTGTACGCGTCGCGCGACGTCACCACCTATTCGCCAAACCCTGCCGGTCCTTACTGCGGCAATACGGCCGTCAGCTCGACCAAGGCCGGCAGTTCGGGCAACTGCACGGCACTCATCAACGGCTCCAACCTGGTCAACTCGGCCGTCATGGGCGACGGTTCGATCGACAGCCGCGCCTATGCGGAAATCGTCACCACCAACAAGCTGTACCCGCTGATGAAGGTCGACATGACCTGCTCGAACACCTACGCAGCCTATGCCACCGGCAAGCAGGCGGCGGACGGCGTGTCGTGCGATAACGGCGGCACCACGGTCGACTCGAAATCGTCGGCGCGCAACATGAGCTGGTGGGACCTGGCGTTCCTGGGCAACATGGTGCAGAACGGCGTGACGGGCACGGGTTCGCAGTCGAACTTCCGCATGATGGTGTTTAACTACGCGAAAAACCTGACGCTGTACCGCATCTCGCTCAACAACAGCGCCAACTTCCACGTCGTGCCGAGCGGCGTCGATGGCCTGACCGTATGGGGCGTGAAAGTGCAGACCCCGACCCTGGCGGCGTTCGCCAATCCGGCCGGTAACGGCAACCCGCTGTACAACGGCGAAACCTACAACGCGGACAACGTCAAGAACACCGACGCGTTCGACCCGGGTGCGGCCGGCAAGGCGATTTCGGGCAAGCTGGCAACCGGCAGCAGCACCACCTCGGCGGGCGCCATGTCGTTCGACGGCTACCTGAAAAACTTCGTGTTTGCCTATAACTTTGTCAGCACCGGCGACGACGACGTGGCACTGAAAGGCAGCGCGAATCCATCGCCAGCCGGTTCCGGCCTGTTCGCCATCGACGGCAAGCGCGACGTGCGTTCGGACCGCAAGCACGGCATCGTGATCGCCCACAACCATATCTACTGGGGCCATGGCATTTCGGTCGGCAGCGAAACGAATGCGGGCGTGACCAACGTCGAAGTGTATGACAACTCGTTTACGCACTCGGAAGAAGCGCTGCGCATCAAGTCCGACTATGCACGCGGCGGCGAAGTGAGCAATATCCACTACCGCAATATCTGCATCCGCGACGCCCTGAACGCGCTGTTGTTTACCACCTACTACAGCACCAAGGCGCTGCCGGCGGCCGGTCCGCTGTACCCGAACTTCCACGATATCACGCTGGACAATGTGCGCATCCTGGGTAACACTGCCATCAAGCTGCAGGGCTTCAAGGCCAATACGGGCGGTTTTGACAACCCGCAGTATCCTTTGGTGATGAACCTGAACAACGTGGTAACCGATGCGCCGAACAGCACCACCATGATCTCGTCGGATGCCAACCTGACGATCAAGGGCACCAACCTGCCGATCTTCGCCAATGCGGCCGAGCGCGTGACGGTCAACGGTACGGCCACGCAGGCGATTGACGTGGACAAGGTAGTCGATTGCAGCCGTGCTTTCGTCGACTTCCCGGCCATCGGCCAGTCCAACCTGTTCGGTTCGACCTGGGACAAGAAGTAAGCAGCAAGCTGTAATCTGTAAGCTTTATGTACAGCGCGCCGCGCCGGCCATCCTCACGGATGCCGGCGCGGTGTCACGCTGGCTTTCCTGACTGGAGAAGAGTGCAATGGATGCAAACAACAACGCCGGGACGGTCTTCGTGATCGGCGAATGCATGATCGAACTGCAGCGCGCGCAAGGCGACAGCACCGCGCAGGCGATGGACTACCGCTTTGGCGGCGATACCTTGAACGCGGCCGTGTACCTGGCGCGCCTGGCGGACGCCAGCCGCCACTGCATTGCCTATGTGACGGCGCTCGGCACCGACGGCCTGTCCGACGACATGGCCGCCAGCTGGCAGGCCGAAGGCATCGATACGTCTTGCGTGCAGCGCCTGGCCGACAAGCTGCCCGGCATGTACCTGATCGAGACCGATGCCGACGGCGAACGGCGCTTCCACTACTGGCGCGGCGATTCGGCCGCGCGCCACTGGCTGCGCGGCGCGCAGGCGCCAGCCATCCTGGCACAGCTGGCACAAGCGCCTTACGTGTACTTGTCCGGCATCAGCCTGGCGATCCTGTCGCCCGGCGACCGCGACCTGCTGCTGGCCACGCTGGCGCAATGCAAGGCCAACGGCGGCCAGATCGTGTTCGACAATAACTACCGACCCCGCCTTTGGGGGGAGGCGCAAGTGGCTGCCGAGGTTTATCATCGCGTATTGCAGCTGTCTTCGCTGGCCTTGCTGACGCTGGACGATGAAGAGGCGCTGTACGGCCCGGCATCGATCGAACAGGTGATCGCGCGCACCAGCGCGCTGGGCGTGGCCGAGATCGTGCTCAAGCGCGGCGGCCAGCCCTGCATCGTCTGGCGCGACGGTGTAGTGGAAGAAGTGGCGGCGCCGCCGGTGGCCAGGGTGGTCGATACCACGGCTGCCGGCGACTCGTTCGGCGCGGCTTATTTTGCGGCGCGCCTGGCGGGCCAGCCGCCGGTGGACGCCGCGCGGGCAGGGCATCGCCTGGCCGGCTGCGTGATCGGCCATCGCGGCGCCATCATTGCGCGCGCGCTGATGCCGTCCTGAAGAGATTGGACAGGGTATGATCGCTTGCCCCGTTGTTTATCCGTTTAACTTTGCCTAGCCTATGAACCTGACGTCTTCCCTTCCTCCTGCCGATGGCGAAACGGGCATCAGCGCGGCGCGCCGCGTGTATGGACTGCTGCGCCAGCGCATCGTCGAGATGAGCATGCTGCCCGGCACCCGCATCGTGGAAAAGGAACTGGCCGAAGAACTGGGCACCAGCCGCACGCCCGTGCATGAAGCGGTGCAGCGCCTGGCCGAGGAAGGCCTGATCGAGGTGCTGCCCAGGGTCGGCACCTTTGTCGCGCGCATTCCGCTCGACTCGCTCGAAGAAGCCATGCTGGTGCGCTGTGCGCTGGAAACGGCGATCATCGAAAAAGCCACCGAGCGGGCCACGCCGGAAGGCATCGCCCGCCTGCGCGCCATTCTCGCCACGCAGGCCGACTGCATCGCCAACGACGACATCCGCGGCTTTCACCGTACCGATGAAAGTTTTCATGCGGCGCTGGCCGAACTGTCCGGCTATCCGGGCGTGTGGCCGATGATCTTGCAGGCAAAGACGCAGATGGACCGCTACCGCCAATTAACTTTGCCGCTGGCCGGACGCATGAGCGACGTGATGCACGAACACAGCGAAGTGATCGAGGCGCTGGCCTCGGGCAATCCGCAGCATGCCGTCGCCGCCATGCGCAGCCACCTCGACCACGTGCTGCCGGTGCTGGAAATTACCCGCAAACTGCGGCCTGAATACTTCATGCCGCACCTCGCTACCAAACCTCCGCGCTAGCCACCAATCTGCCAGCCAGTCCCTGATCGGCCTCCTCACGCGCGCGGCCAGGGACAGTCACGCCCATGGCAGATGCGCTGCGCCTTTTGAAGGAACATCATGAAAGTGTCACACCGCCTGACCCTGCTGGTCGGCGCCGCCTTGCTGGCCATGGCCATGCTGGGCGCCTACAGCCTGCGCACCCTGCACCAGACCATGCTGCACGAACGTGAAGCGCAGATCGTCAACATGCTCAAGATGGGCGAACACCTGGTCGCGTACTACCACGGCCAGGAAGTCGATGGCCGCCTGACGCGCGAACAGGCGCAGGCCAGCGCCAGGGCCGCGCTGACCCAGTTGAACAACGACGGCAAGAGTTATTATTGGGCGCGCCTGCCCGACGGCCTGAACCTGGTGCATCCGAATCCGAAGAATATCGGCGTGATCGCCCAGGGCGAAACCATGGATGGCCGACCCGACTCGCAAGCCTATCTCGAAGCGCTGGCAAACAGCGAAGTGGGCCTGGTGTCGGTCAAGAGCCGGCGCGACGGCCAGCTGGTGGCCAAGCTCAATGGCATCATCGCCTTCAAGCCCTGGGGCTGGTGGATCGGCACCGGCTTTTTCGGCGACGATATCGAGCGCGCCTTCCGGGACGCGGCGCTGCAGTTCCTGTGGTTTTTTCTCGCCGCCCTGGCCGTGTTGCTGGCGCTGGGCTGGCAGGTAATCTTGCGCGTGCTCGGTGCGCTCGGCGGCGAGCCGGCGTATGCGGTCGACGTCACGCGCCGCATCGCCGGGCGCGACCTGTCGCAGCCGGTGGCCGTGCGCGCCGGCGATGGCGCCAGCCTGCTGCACAGCATCGCCCGCATGCAGCAGGACCTGGCCGCCACCGTGCGCCAGATCCACGGCAACGCGGTGGCGATCGCCTCGGCCTCGCAGCAGATCGCCCACGGCAATATGGACCTGTCGGCCCGCACCGAAGCGCAGGCGTCCGCGCTGGAACAGACAGCCGCCTCGATGGAGGAACTGACCGGCACCGTCAGCCAGAACGCCGTCAACGCGCGCCAGGCCAGCACGCTGGCGGCCGACGCCTCGCACCTGGCGCAGCAGGGCGGCGCCGTGGTCGCGCGCATGGTCGACACCATGGGCGCCATCGGCCAGTCATCGGACCGCATCGCCGACATTACCGGCGTGATCGACGCGATCGCCTTCCAGACCAATATCCTGGCCTTGAATGCGGCAGTGGAAGCGGCGCGCGCCGGTGAACAGGGGCGCGGCTTTGCCGTGGTGGCCGGCGAAGTGCGCAGCCTGGCCCAGCGCTCCGCCGCCGCCGCCAGGGAAATCAAGGACCTGATCGGCGTCTCCAGCGCCCAGGTGGCGCAAGGCGGCGAACTGGCCGGCGAAGCGGGCGACGCCATGCGCCACGTGGTCGACGGCATCGCAAAGGTGAGCGCCTACATGCACGACATCAGCGCCGCCACGCACGAGCAGAACACCGGCATCGCGCAGGTCAACCAGGCGATTATCGGCATGGACGACGTGACGCAGCAAAATGCGGCGCTGGTCGAGCAGGCGGCAGCTGCCGCGCAGGCGATGCAGGAGCAGGCGAGGCAGCTGGCGCAGGTGGTGGGGTTGTTCAGGCTGGAGGGGAAGGGTGCGGATGCCTGAGCATCGCCTGCTTGTACAGAGGGGTAACGACCTTCGAGATAAAATGCCGTCATTTCTCGCATAAACCAAGCGAGATGCAAACCGACAGCGCTCGGCCAGAATCGGTTTACATTAGACGTTTTTTAAACGACGTAACATTGAATTTTCCTGGCGCCAGGAATCAGGGCCGGGATTATTCAACGCAACGGCGCATCGATCCAATTTTTGACAAATATAATTGATGGATATGACTCGGCCTTATCGCCCTTCTGACATGAAGGCCTGTTTGGATATCTTCGACGGAAATACCCCGAAATTTTTCTCTCCTGCAGAGCGTGCAGAATTTGAACAGTTTTTGACTAAGTATGCGGTCGCTTGGGAATACCAGGTAATCGAACGCAACGGCAGGCTGGTCGCTTGTGGCGGACATGCCATCGACAGCGATGCTAAATCTGTCAATTTCTGCTGGGGAATGGTCGCAAGCAACTTTCATGGTACTGGGCTCGGCAAGATGCTGACTTTGGCTCGCCTGAAGGCGGCAAGTGCCTTGCATGGCATAGCGACAGTCCGGCTCGACACCAGCCAGCATACGGAAGGTTTTTATGCGCAGTTCGGCTTCTTACCTGAACGCATCATTCCGGAAGGATATGGACCTGGACTCGACCAATGGGAAATGGTTCTGGATTTAACTAACTTTAAAAATACACAATTTGCACCGAAAATGTAATGCAAACTGCGGCATGGATGTGCAAGCTGCGGAAGACTGCATTCAGCGGAGGCCTTGACGTATGAATCGGGATGGACGTGACAGCATGTTGATGGGCAATTATTGGTGCCGTGGCCGAAGATGATACATTGCGGTCGCAGAAATGGTTGACAACCGAGGACGCGCCGAGCGGCCGGGTGCGGCCAAAAGCGGACTTTTTACGGCGAATTTCCATGATGAGGTCAACTGCATGTATCGATACGTGCTTATTACGAGTTGTCTGTTGTTGCTGGGGGGATGCTATACCGTGAACAATGAACGGTTTGCCGCTGACATCCATAAGCTTCTCGAACCTGGATTCGATATGGCAAGTGCAACAAGAAACCTTGAAGCCATTGGATTTTCCTGTGACTCGGTCAGTGCTGCACCTTGGACTACTTGTACAAAGACACGTCAAGGAATTCTTCCTTACACATGTATCGAGCGGGTCAACCTTATGCCTGCAAGCAAACAGGCCGGCGTGGAGCGAGTCGATATGCCTCAGATCATGTGTGCAGGGCTTTAGAAGCTGGAGTTCGCCAAAGTCCGCTCTGGGGCGAATGCAGCCACCTGCCATGCTGTGCGGCAGGATGGCAAATCAGCGGCCAGTCGCCCATGCCACTCCAGCTAGGTCAAATCCGTTCCCTGTGCCTACCGCGCCGCCGGTGCGCAGGCGAGGCAGCGACAAGCCGTGAGACTGGTCAGCCTGCTCTGGCTCGGCCACCAGCCAACTGTCGCTCCCTTTCATACTGCCGCCGCCAGCACCACACAATGCATAGCAACCCCAGCACCGAAGGCGCCAGCTGAGTCCATGGCTGGCCTACGCGCATCAGGTTGCCGGCGGCCGCCGACAGCATGGCGAACAGCGAGGCGAGCAGTTTGTAGATATGTTCGTAGCGCCACAGCGCGCCGTGCCAGCGGTGGGGAAACAGCCAGCGCGCGCTGTCGTAGATAAGGATGGTGGCCAGGCCGCCCAGTGACGACAGCACCACGATGACTTGCTGGCCCGAGCGGTCCTGCCGCAGGCTGGCCAGGATCAGCAGTCCGCACGCCAGCGCGATTGCCGTCATGGTGCCGTCGATGGCTTCCGGGCCTGTGTCGCGGGTATGGACGGCACGCCAGCCGCTCAGCAACTGGTACAGCACCAGCACCGTCAGCACGGCAAATACGGGGCGATAGCCGAACAGCAGGTTGCCGAGCGCGGCCGTGGCGCAGACGACCAGCGTCAGCCAGGCAAAGCAGCGGCCACGGCGGCGATGCTGGGGCGTGCCTTTGGCAACTGCCAGCAGATACAGGCCCAGCACGATGGCGAGGCTGCCGGCCAGGATGTGTACAGCAAGGTTGAACAGGTGCGGCTGGGACATGCGTATCTCCAAGCAATGGTGCCTGGAGATAGTAACTTGATAATTACTGTTTGCACATAACAAGCGGATTATGTCCTTGGTTTATGCGATAAAACCAGGCGACCCGGAATAGTTTGCACTGAACCCGCACGGCGAAAGTGCCGGGGTCGGACCCTCAGGGTCCGACCCCAGATCTTGCTTTTGGGGTAAAAAAAGATGACAACAGGGGGTATGGCAGCAGATGCTGGCGATTTACGCCGGCGCGTAAGCGTGCACTTCCTGTGGCTGGCCCTGGGCGTCGAACTTCAGCGCCACCGACAGGTTCGTCACGCCAATGATTGCCAGCGCATCGCACACGTCGTTGACTTCGTCCTGCAGGTCGGCCGCCAGGTCCAGCGGCTTGTCGGCGCTGTGCAGGACTGCGCCGCCAGCCGCGTAGACATTGACGCGCAGCAGCATGTCGCCGTGCTCGTCGGCCGGGCCGACCACCACCGACACGTCGCCGGCGTCGGCATTGTTTTCCGCCAGCGCGTGGTTGATGCCGGACATCATCTGCAGCATCGCGTATTCGGCCATGCCTTGTTCCTTGCCGCCGTGGAACAGGTCCTGGTACAGGAAACTGACTTCCAATGCGCTGCCGGCCGGCGCCAGGCAGCGCTGCACCAGCGGGGCGACCTTGGCCGTCCACTGCTGGTAGCGCGCCATGCGCGCGTCGAACCAGGCGTCGAGCGCTGCTTCGTCTTTCGGTTCCGCATAGAACGGGTCGTCAACGCGCTTGAGGGCAAAGCCCAGCAGGAAGCGCAGTTCGACGGCGGTGTCGTCGGCGCCGAATTCGGTGGCGCTCCAGCCGGCGATGCTGCGCTCCAGGCCAGCGGCGATCACGATCTTCTTGTCCGTCATCGAGGTGTAGGCGTCGCGCACCATTTCGTGCAGGTGGCTGTAGGTAATGCGGTCGATTTCGTCGAGATCGTACGCATGGCTCATCAGCACCACCTTGGCCCTGGCGCTTTCCAGTTCCGACTCCTGGAAGCTTTTCACCAGCGCCTCGAACGCGTCCTGGTCCTGGAAACCGTCCGCTTCCTTCAGGCCGCCCGTGCTTTGCACCAGCAGCGGCACCACGAAGGCGTTGATTTCCATCGCCGGCGCGTTCTCGCGGCGGATTACCACCACCGACGAGGCTTCCTCGATCTGGCTGCGCAGGTACTGGTAGGCGCCCACGTCTTCGTACTTGGCCCGCTCGATGGCGTCGTACAGCACTTCGTCTTTCTTCTGGTTCAGGCTCTTGCGGATCAGGCGGCCGAACTCGACGGCCTGCTCGGCCAGCACCGTGCCTTGCGACTCGCTGTCTTCCTGCTCCGCCAGGTTGAGCGCCATCGTGCTCAGCATGCGCGCGACGGCTTCGTCCTTCTCTTCGGGCGAGTTGGACGATTTGCGGGGGGCAGGGCGCTTGTTCTTGGGCATGGTGAGTAATTGATTTCAAGTGAAAAATGGAAAAAGGGCGCCTTGGCATAAGCCTGGCGCCCATCGCGATGATACAGGTTGCGAAGGTCTTAGTGATCTGTGTCGAACATTTCGTGCAGCTCGTCGAGCAGATCGGCCGCTTCTTCGGCCGACAGGCCGAGATGCTGGCAGGCCAGTTCACCGCCTTTGTCCCACTCCAGCGAGCTGCTGTTGCCATGGTAGCGCTGTATGCCCTTTTCGGCCAGTAGCGACAGCGCGATCAGCGAGCGGATCGCGTCGTCGGTGGACGGATCGCCCAGCACGCTGTAGTCGTGGTGGTGCAAAATCGCCCAGGCCACGTCGGACGACAGGCCCCAGTTGCGTGCCAGCAGGCAGCCGATGGCCGCGTGGTTGGTCTGGTGGCGCGCGTCTTCCACGTCGGTAAAGCTGTTGTGCGCGTCGTTGGCGGCCGCCGCGTAGGTATTCACGTAGTCGGGAAAGCGGTTCATCAGCAGCGGCACGCCGATATCGCAGAACAGGCCGAAGGTATGGGCGATGTCGGGCGGGGCGATGCGCAGCTTGCGCGAGGTAAATACCACGGCGCGTGCGCGCTTGGCCGACACGTCCCAGAAGTTGTTCAGTTCCACGCCTTCCGCTTCCAGCGCCTGGCGCGCCAGCAGGCCCGTCATCAGGGCGCTGCACTGGTTGATGCCGAGGAAATTGATGCCTTGCTCGACCGACTTGGCCTTGCGCGCGGCGCCATAGAACGGCGAATTGGCCAGTTTCAGCAGGGCGCCCGACATGCCGACATCGTCGGCGATAATGCGCGCGATCCTGCGCGGCGACGGATCCGGCTCGGCCAGTTCGCGCTGCAGGTCGACCAGCAGGCTGGGGCGCGGCGGTATGCGGATGGAACGCATCAATGCATCGACCGGATCGCCGTCTGCTGCCTTTGCCGGCTCTGCCGTTTTCAATGCCGCTTTCATCATCATGTCATCACTATCGCTGGTTGCTCACTCGCGAAAGATTATCGCTGTTTATCCAAGGCAATAGTTCATCTCTGCGCTTATTTCTGGCAAAAAACGGCGATTCTTTCCTGGCAAGCGGATTTATTGGTATTTTTCACACGCCGCAAGGCCATGTTTTCATGGCCTTCTGTGCAATTTTTATTTGTTTTCAAGACATCAATGTGAAACGTGCGCCAGGACCGGCACGCTACAATTGTCTGATGAAAAGCATTCTTGCCGATATCGATTTTTCCAGAGATTCCAGCGTGGTGGCACGCGAGCTGATCGGCGTGACGCTGCTGATCGACGGCGTTGGTGGCCGCATCGTGGAAACGGAAGCGTATGACCGGCTCGATCCGGCCTCGCACACGTTTGGCGGCATGACGCCGCGCAATGCCGCGATGTTCGGCCCGCCCGCGCATGCCTATGTGTATCGTTCGTACGGCATCCACTGGTGCCTCAATTTTGTCTGCCGCGAGGTGGAGCACGGCGCGGGCGTGCTGATCCGCGCCATCGAGCCGCTGTTCGGCGTGGACGCCATGCGCGCGCGGCGCGGCGTCGACGATGAGCGGCTGCTGTGCTCGGGACCGGGCAAGGTATGCCAGGCGCTCGGCGTCACGCATGCGCACAACGGCCTGCCGCTCGATGCGCCGCCGTTCGTGCTGCTGGCCAGGGAAGAAGACGTGGCGGTGCTGGCCGGCCCCCGCATCGGCATCTCCAAGGCGATGGAGGTGCCGTGGCGCTTTGTCGAGGGCGGCTCGAGGTTTCTCAGCAAGCCGATGCGCGCAAGCTGATCAGGCACTGCGCCGGCGCGCCGGCTGGCCCTTGCCGCGCAGCGGACTGTTTGCGGCACGCCGCTCCGCATGGCCGGCCGGATCCTGGAACGCTTCCGGCTCGGCCACGAGCGCCAGCGCAGTCGACACCGCCTGCGACTGGTCTAGCGTAAATACCGTCACCGCCGCCGACAGGGTCACGGCCTGCTCCTGCAGGCTGGCCGCCGCCGCTGCCGCCTGTTCCACCAGCGCCGCATTCTGCTGCGTGACATCATCCATCTGCGCCACCGCCTGGTTCACTTCCGTAATGCCCGAGGCCTGCTCGGCGCTGGCCTGTTCCACGCGCTGGATGATGTCGTTGACCTGCTGCACCGAGGCGACGATGGCGCCCATGCTGTCGCCGGCCTGCTGCACCGCCACGCTGCCGCCGTCGATGGTGGCCACCGAGGTGGCGATCAGGGTCTTGATCTCTTTTGCCGCCTGTGCCGAGCGGTGCGCCAGCGTGCGCACTTCAGCCGCCACCACGGCAAAGCCGCGTCCCTGTTCGCCGGCGCGCGCCGCCTCGACCGCCGCGTTCAGGGCCAGGATATTGGTCTGGAACGACAGGCCGTCGATCACGCCGATGATATCGACGATCTGGCGCGAGTTGCCGCGGATGGTAGCCATGGTGGAGACTGCCTGCTGCATCGCTACGCCACCCTGCACCGCCAGGCTCGACGCCTGCGCCGCCAGTTCGCAGGCGCGGCGCGCGTTGCCCGCATTGTCGTTGACGGCTTCGGTCAGGGTTTCCATCGCACTGGACGTTTGCTCCAGCGAGCTGGCCTGCATTTCCGTGCGCGCCGACAGGTCCATATTGCCGACCGCAATTTCATGCGAGGCGGTATCGATCGATTGCACGGCCGACTGGATGGTGCGCAAGGTCTGGTTCAGCTTGGCGATGCTCTGGTCCAGCACGCGCGAGGTGGCGGCAATTTCATCACTGCCCTGTTTCGGTTTGCCGGGCGTGAGCTGGCCGGCCGCCAGTTGCTGCACCGCTTCGGCGATGCCACGGATTTCCGTCAGCATGGCGCGCCGCACCAGGAAGGTCGCCAGCACCGAGACGGCAATCGACAGCAGCACCGTCACCAGCAGTGTCCAGCCCAGGCTGTGAAACTGCTCGACGGCAGCCGCGTGCGCCTGCGTACTGAGGGCGGTTTCCAGCGCCGCCAGCTTGCCCAGCTGCGTATTGAGCTGGCCAAACTGGCTTTCCGCCTTGATCATCGAGTTGGCCGCGATCGACAGGTCCATCTGCGCCATTTCCATGGTTTCCAGCACCGCCTTGCGGTAGGCCGCCAGCGCGCTGGTGGCGCCGTCGATCATGCTCAGCTCCGCACCGGTCGAGGTGGCGCGCAGGGTGCTCAATTGCTTGGCGATATCGCCGTGGCGCTGCTTGATCTGCTGCTCCAGCGCGTCGAGCCGGGCCCGGGCAAAGCTGCCGTTGGTCCACGACAGCAGCTGGTACATATTGCCGTGCGCATAGCGCGCGTCGCCGGCCACGTCGAGCGCCGCTTTCAGGTGCGCCATGCGGACCTGCACCATGTTTTCCATCGAGGCATTCTGGCGCACCATGCCATACCAGGCGCTGGCGGAACTCAGTATCAGCAGCAGCAGCACCAGCGTGGGCGCCAGCAGCAGCTTCGGTCCGATGCGTAATTTGTCGAGCATATGTCCTCCGGCCTGTGATGGAAAGGGACCGGCGCAGGGCCGGCACGCCCCGGTCTACTTTTTATAGATGCCCGCTTCCAGCACCACATCGTTGACGCGCAGGATGTAGGTGGTCTTCGGCTCGATCTTGCCGCTGACGGGATTTTTATACTGGTAATCGACCCAGCCCTTGCCCTGCTTTTGCGCCAGCTCGATGATCTCGCGGCGGTATTTCTTGCCATTCGCATCGGGCACGTCGGTCAGGTCCTTGCCGACGATGGACGGATTGATCGGATGGGCCAGCACGATGCCGGTCTTGATGTCGCGCATGTCGACATACAGCTCGCCCTGCACGAATTCGGGGTCTTTCGCGCTGAGCTTTTTCATCATCTCTTTTTCGCCATGCGCCTTGATAAAGGCGGCGCCCCGTTCGGCCATGGCGATCGCATCTTTTTCCGTCGGTTCCACGGCGGCGCCGGCAAGGCCGGCTTGGGCAAACAGCAGGCACAGCATGGTGCCGGTCAGTACACGTTTCATGATGTTTCCTTCGGGAGGGAGTGCTGCGTTGCGGCGAGGTTGCCAAGTCACAATTTACTTCGAGCAAGACTTTTGTAAATTGCGGTAGCACAAGGTTTTTCTTGCCTCAATGAAGGTTTATTGATGGCAACAGCATCGCGCGTGACTTGTGGTGGCGTTGTTGATGTACTGCAATTTCATGCATTCAGGCAAAACCTATGATGAATCTTTCAAGCCACCAACTATCCACCCTGACGGAGAAACCATGTCCACTACCCAGACGTCTTTGCTACCAGTCAAATTCAAGCCATATACGCGGCAAACCATCCGCCAGGCCCGGCAATGGGAGTGGATGCCGGAAGAGCAGCGCGAAGCGGTGCAGGTGGTCTCCACTGTCTTGCCATTTCGCACCAATGAATATGTGCTGGACCAGCTGATCGACTGGAACAATATTCCCGACGACCCCATCTACCGGCTGGTGTTTCCGCACCGTGACATGCTGCCGCCCGAGCAGTACGCCCACTTGCGCGAGCTGGTGCTCGAGCGCCAGGACCAGGCCGCCATCGACGCCTATGTGCGCACCATACGCCTGGGCATGAATCCCCATCCGGCCGGCCAGCTGACGCACAACGTGCCCACCATGGACGGCGTGCCGGTGCGCGGCCTGCAGCACAAATACGGGCAGACGGTGCTGTTCTTTCCCAGCGCCGGCCAGACCTGCCACGCGTATTGCACCTTCTGTTTCCGCTGGCCGCAGTTTGTCGGCATGGACGACATGAAGTTCGACGCGCGCGAATCGAACGAGCTGGTGGCGTATCTGAAACTGCACCGCGAAGTGACCGACGTGCTGATCACGGGCGGCGACCCGATGATCATGAATACGCGGCAGCTGGCGGCCTACCTGGAGCCGCTGCTGGACCCGGCGCTCGGGCATATCCAGAACATTCGCATCGGCACCAAGTCGGTGGCATATTGGCCGCAGCGTTTTGTGTCCGACCGCGATGCGGACGACCTGTTGCGCCTGTTCGAGCGCATCGTGCAAGCCGGCAAGAACCTGGCCATCATGGGCCACTACAACCATGCGGTCGAGCTGCGCCCCGAGATCGCGCGGCAGGCCGTCAAGCGCATCGTCGGCACCGGCGCCACCTTGCGCATGCAGGGGCCGCTGATCCGCCATATCAATGAAGACCCGAACAGCTGGGCCGAGCTGTGGCAGACGGGCACGCGGCTGGGGGCGATTCCGTATTACATGTTTGTCGAGCGCGACACGGGGCCGCGCGGCTATTTCGAGTTGCCTCTGGCGCGCGCGCACGAGATTTTCCAGGCCGCCTATCGGCAGGTATCGGGCCTGTCGCGCACGGTACGGGGGCCGTCGATGAGCGCGTTTCCGGGCAAGATCGTGATCGATGGCGTGGTCACCATCCATGGCGAAAAACTGTTTGCGCTGCAGTTCCTGCAGGCGCGCAATCCCGACTGGGTGCGCCGGCCGTTCTATGCCCAGTTCGATGAGCACGCGACCTGGCTCGACCACCTGAAGCCGGCGTTTGGCGAAGATAAATTCTTCTTTGAGCTGGGTGACGATGCAGCCGTGCCGCACACGCCGCATCGCGTGATCCAGCTGGCGCAGGCTGCCTGACATGCCTGCCGACGCTGGCGCCGGCCGCAGTCCGCTGGCCATCTTCTGCCTGGTATTTTTGCCGTTCGCGCTCGGCCATTATCTGTCGTGCCTGTTGCGCGGAGTCAATGCCGTGCTGACGGCCGAACTGCTGGCCTCGGTGCACCTGAACGCCACGCAGCTGGGCCTGCTGACCAGCGCCTTCTTCCTGGCCTTTGCGGTGGTGCAGCTGCCGGTCGGCATGGCGCTGGACCGCCATGGTCCGCGCAAGGTCCAGCTGGTGCTGATGAGCGTGGCGGCGCTCGGCGTGTGGCTGTTCAGCCGGGGGCAGGGCTTTGCCGACCTGATGTGCGCACGGGCCGTGATGGGGGCGGGCCTGGGCGGCTGTTTCATGGCCGCCGTGAAAGCCATCTCGGGCGTCGTGGCGCCGGCGCGCCTGCCGTCCGTGCACGGCTATCTGATCGCCGTTGGCGGACTCGGCGCGGCCAGCGCCACCATGCCGGTCAAGCTGGCGCTCGACTACACGGACTGGCGCGGCCTGTTCCTGTGGCTGGCGCTGGCCGTGCTGGCGGTGGGGTTGCTGATCCGCATGCTGTCGCCAGCGCCGCCGGTTGCGCCAGCGAAGGTGCAGAAAACCGGCATTCTCGATGTCTACCGCGACCCGGCATTTCGCCGCACCATCTCGCTGCTGCTGTTGCCGCACAGCGTGTTTTTCGGCGTGCAGGGACTGTGGGTAGGCCGCTGGCTCGGCGACGTGGGCGGCATGCCGGACCATGCGGTCGCCTACCTGCTGTACTTGGGCATGGCGGCCGTGATCTTTGGCGCCATCGGCATGGGCATGCTGACGGAGTGGGCCGGCCGGCGCGGCATCGCTCCGATGCAGGTGGCGGCCTGCGGCGTGGCGCTGTTCGTGCTGGTGCAGTTCGGCATGGCCGCCAATCCACGGCCCGGCCTGCCGCTGCTGTCGGTGCTGTTCACCCTGCTGGGCACGGTGGCCGGACTCGAATACGCGATCGTCGCGCAAAGCGTGCCCGCAGGCCTGACGGGGCGCGCCGCCACCTGCCTGAACTTGCTGATCTTTACCGGCGCGTTCATGGTGCAGGCCGGATTCGGGCTGGTGCTGGGCTGCTGGCCGGCCAACGTCCACCATCAGTATCCGGCGCAGGCCTACCAGGCTGCATTCGGCTTGCTGGCAGCGTTGCAACTGCCGGGACTTGCGATGTTTTTCATCGGCCGCCACAGGCGTGCCGGGCCATCCGGTAAAATGGTGGCCTGCACAGCGGCAATGATCAACTCCAAGGAAGAATATGAAACTCGTTCGTTATGGTCGTCCCGGCAAGGAAAAACCGGGCCTGATCGATGAAGAAGGCAAACTGCGCGACCTCTCCGGCATCATTGCCGATATCGATGGCGCGCAGCTGTCCGACAAGGCATTGCGCAAGCTGGCCAGGCTCGACGAAAAAACGCTGCCCCTGGTGCGCGGCAACCCGCGCTTCGGCGTGCCGGTCGCCAAAGTCGGCAAATTCATCGGCATCGGCCTGAACTACGCCGACCATGCGGCCGAATCGAACATGCCGATCCCGGCCGAACCGATCGTGTTCATGAAGGCGATCACCTGCCTGAACGGCCCGGACGATAACGTGGTGCTGCCGAAGGGCTCGAAAAAGACCGACTGGGAAGTGGAACTGGGCGTGATCATCGGCACCCGCACCCAATACGTGAGCGAAGCAGATGCCTTGCAATACGTGGCCGGCTACTGCGTCGTCAACGATATTTCCGAGCGCTCGTACCAGCTCGAACGGGGCGGCACCTGGGACAAGGGCAAGGGCTGCGATACTTTCGGCCCGGTCGGCCCATGGCTGGTCACGCGCGATGAAGTAATCGACGAGCAGGACCTGGACCTGTACCTGGAAGTGAACGGCAAGCGCATGCAAACCGGCAATACGCAAACCATGATTTTCACGGTGGCGCAGATCGTCAGCTACCTGTCGCAATTCATGACGCTGGAACCGGGCGATGTGATCGCCACCGGTACCCCGCCTGGCGTGGGCCAGGGCCGCAAGCCGCAGCGCTTCCTGAAAAAAGGCGACAGCATGCGCCTGGGCATCGCCGGCCTTGGCGAGCAGCAACAGGACGTGGTTGCCTGGGCTGCCTGATGCCGGGGTCAGCTCACGACCGCCTGCCGCCGCTGCCGCTGGAGCGTCTCGACAGCCAGCAGCGCGCTGCCGCACAGGCGATTATCGACGGCCCGCGCGGGGCGCTGTACGGCCCCTTCGTGCCGCTGATCCGCAGCCCCGAGCTGATGGAAACAGCGCAGCGCATGGGCGAGTACCTGCGCTACCGCAGCGCCATCGGCACGCGCCTGTCCGAGCTGGCGATCCTGGTGACGGCGCGCCAGTGGGACCAGCAGGTCGAGTGGGCCATCCACGCACCGCTGGCGGCGCAGAACGGCATCGCGCAGTTGGCCATCGAGGCGATTGCGCAGCGGCGCGCGCCGGACGCGCTGCTTGACGACGAGCAGGCCGTGCATGATTTCTGCATCGAGCTGCAGCAGTCAAAACGCGTCAGCGACGCTACTTATGCGCGCGCGCTGGCGCTGTTCGGCGAGCACGGCGTGGTCGACCTGATGGGCATCAACGGCTATTACACGTTTCTGGCCATGGTGATGAACGGGGCGCAGACGGCGGTGCCGTCGCTGGGAGTGGCGCCGTTGCCGGAGTAGTGTTCGGGCGCCGGGCCTGGATGATGGACAAACTGTAATTTTTGTCGATGTTGCGCAATATATACTTTATTTCCCATTGTCCATTGCCCGGTTGCCCATGAAAACTCGACTTTGCCAGTCCCTGACGGGCCGCGCCTTGCTGGCGCTGGCCCTTTCTTTTTATGCATTGGTGACGGTGCCGGCGATGGCCGCCGAGACCACTGGCACGGCGAACGCGCCGGCGCTGGAAAACTCCGTCGTCAAGGTGTTCTCGACCTTGCGCGGACCCGATCCCTACAAGCCGTGGAGCAAGGCCGCGCCGCAGTCCGTGACCGGCTCCGGCGTCGTCATCGAAGGCCGCCGCATCCTCACCAATGCGCATGTGGTCGGTTACGCCAGCCAGGTGCAGGTGCAGGCCAATGGCGCCGGCGACAAGATACCGGCCACCGTGCTGGCCATTTCGCGGGGCATGGACCTGGCCCTGCTGAAACTGGACGACGACAGTTTCTTCGACAACCACAAGCCGGTGCCGCGCGCCAATGTCATGCCCGACGTGCGCGACGCTGTGCTGGCGTATGGCTATCCGACCGGCGGCACCTCGCTGTCGATCACCAAGGGCATCGTGTCGCGCATCGAATTTGTGCGCTACAACTTCCCCGTATCCGGCTTGCGCATCCAGATCGATGCCGCCATCAATCCGGGCAACAGCGGCGGCCCCGTGATCGCCGGCGACAAGATGATCGGCCTGGCGTTTGCCGGCGCGCTCAATGCGCAAAATATCGGCTACATCATTCCCAACGAGGAAATTGAACTGTTCCTGCGCGACCAGGACAGCGGTGCGCCGAAAGGCAAGCCGGCCATGCGCGACGTGACGCAGACGCTGGAAAATCCGGCCCTGCGTACCTATCTGAAGCTGCCCAAGGGAATCGAAGGTGCGGTGGTGATGACGCCGGCCAGCACGGACGCAAGCTATCCACTGAAGGAATGGGATGTGATCACGAAGATCGGCGAGTATCCGGTCGACAATCAGGGCATGGTCAAGCTCAATGCCAACAGCCGCGTGCGCTTCCAGTACCGCGTGCAGCAGCTGGCGAAAAACGGCCTGCTGCCGCTGACGGTGGTGCGCCAGGGTGCGCCCATGACAGTCAGCCTGCCCGTCTCGGCCGAGCATCCGATGCTGATCCCCAGCCTGCAGGGCAATTATCCGTCCTATTTCATCTTTGGCCCGATGGTGTTTTCACGCGCCACCACCGAGTTCATGGCAGGCCCGAGCGGCAACGCCGCCACCTTGGCGGGCATGAGTTTTGCGGCCAATCCGCTGGCCACGCGGCGCGGCGATGCGCCCGATGCCGAGCGCGAAGAACTGGTGGTGGTGGCCGCGCCATTTTTTCCCCATAAACTGATGAGTGGCTACAACACCCGCTTCTTGTCGGTCGTCGATTCCGTCAATGGCGTGCCGGTACGCAGCCTGGCGCATCTGGTCACTCTGCTGCGCGACCAGACCGATGAGCTGCTGACGTTCCGCTTCCAGCAGCGCGATGCGGAACTGGTGGTGGTGCCACGCAAGGAGATGCTGGCGGCGACGGAAGCGATATTGAGCGACAACGGCATCCGCTCGGAAGCGTCGGCCGACATGCTGAAAGTCTGGAATGAAAAAACGACGGCCAACCGGTAAGTTGCCGTCGTCATGCAGCAGGCATGGCATCGCCGAAGCCGATGAAATGTATGTGCTGGAGTCGCAAAAAGGATCGCGGCACCTGACGCGGCCGGCGCGCCGGCGTGGCGGCAAAGCGAGGCAACGCGGCATTTCAAACGATCACATCTGCGTGCTGGTGGCGCGCGACCGCACCGGGCAAACCGTCGACTTCGTGACCGGCGCGGGGCAGCTGACCAAGGCAAAATTGCACAGTTGCCTGCCGCCCCTCAGCGACCGCGACATCCTGCTGGTCAGCGATGGCCATCCGGCCTATCCCGTGTTTGCAAGGGAGGCCGGCATTTTGCATCAGGCAGTAAACCTGCGCGCCGGCATCCGGGTGCGGGGTGCGATTCACGTGCAAAACGTGAACGCCTACCACAGCCGTCTGCGGCAGTGGCTGCGCCCGTTTCATGGCGTGGCGACACGCTACCTGCCCAACTACCTCGGCTGGCGCTGGATACTCGACGCCAGGAGAATAATGTCGCCAGAAAGCTTGCTCAGGGCTACCTTGGGCATGTTCCCCCATCTGTCGGTGACATAGCCTTTTATTTTAAGCCAGCACTTTTTTCAGCCACGCGCCGATCGCATCGATCTCTTCCTGGCACAGCGAATGCTGCATGCGGTAAGCGTGCCATTCCACCTGGTAACCCATGCCGGCCAGCAGGTCGCGCGACTGTTCGGCGCGGGCGACCGGCACTACCGGGTCGGCCGTGCCGTGCGCCATGAAGACCGGCGTGGCCAGGCTGGCGGGCGTGCGCTCGGCCGCCGTCTTGTCGGCCAGCGGCAGGTAGCCCGACAGGCACATCAGGCCGGCCAGTGTCTCCGGATGGCGCAAGCCCGTCTGCAGGGTCATGGCGCAGCCTTGCGAGAAACCGGCCAGGATAATGCGGCTGGCGGGGATGCCGCGTGCTTTCTCGCGCGCGATCAGCGCTTCGATCTGTGCCTGCGACGCACGCAGGCCGCCTTCGTCTTCGCGGCGTACCAGGTCGCTCGTCACGATGTCGTACCACGAACGCATCACATAGCCGTTGTTGATGGTAACGGGCATGGTGCCGGCGTTCGGGAAGATGAAGCGGATGGCAGGACAGCCGCGCAGGTCCAGTTCTTTCACCAGCGGCACGAAATCAGTGTTGTCGGCGCCCAGGCCGTGCATCCAGATAATGGAGACGGTCGGGTTCGGTGCGCTGTCGAGTTCGATGGTTTCCAGCAAAGTGCTCATGTGTTTTCCTCAGGTAAAGGTTGCGCCGGACGCAGCGCCGATTTGGGACGGAATGCCTTGCACACGGCCGGGTCGGTTTCCATATATGGTCCTTTGATCAGGTCGATGCAGTAGGGCACGGCGGCAAAGATGCCGCTGACCAGCTGCCTGCCATCGGCGTCTTTCAGCCCTTCCAGCGTTTCCTTGATGGCTTTCGGCTGGCCCGGCAGATTCATGATCAGGCAGGCGCGCTCGGGCGTTTCGCGGATCACCGCCACCTGGCGCGACAGGATCGCGGTCGGCACGAATTGCAGGCTGATCTGGCGCATCTGTTCGCCAAAACCCGGCATCTCCTTGGTGCCCACCGACAGGGTGGCATCGGGCGTGACATCGCGCCGCGCCGGCCCGGTGCCGCCGGTGGTCAGGATCAGGTGGCAGTGATTGAGGTCGACCATGTCGATCAGCGTGTTTTCAATCTGCGAGCGCTCGTCGGGAATCAGGCGCTTTTCCAGCCGGTACGGCGTGCGCAGGGCAGCCGCCAGCCAGCTTTCCAGCGCGGGAATGCCCTGGTCTTCATATACGCCGCCGCTGGCGCGGTCGGAGATCGACACGAGGCCGATAATCAGTTCGTCTTCAAGAGTGGTCATGGGGCGCCTGTGAGTGTCGTAAAAACCAAAAAACCGGGTTGGTTCCCGGTTTTTTCCCAACCCCAAGCAAAGTCTGGGGTCGGATCCTCAAGGACCGACCCCGGCTTTTGCAATTGGGGTTTATTCGTCTTCGTCTGCTTCCACGCCATCTTCATCCGCATCATCATCCTTGCCACCATTGTTCTTCTTGGCAATCTGCTTGAGGATCTGGAAGATTTCGCGGTAGGCTTTCGGCGGCTTGTTCTCGGCCTGTTCCTTGCGGGCATTGCGGATCAGGGTGCGCAGGTGCTGCACGTCCAGTTCCGGGTTTTCCGACAGCAACACGGTCAGCGCCTTGTCGTCCGTCAGCAGCTTGTCGCGGCGGCGTTCCATCGCGTGCATGGCGGCGGTGTCGGCTTTCGACAAGCCTTTCCAGCTGTCGATGGTGCGCTGGATGGCGGCCACTTCGTCTTCGTCGAGCGTGCGCATTTTCTTGCCGACATATTGCAGCTGGCGGCGGCGGCCTTCGTGATCCTTGATCAGCTGGCATTCGAGGATGGCGTCGCGCACGTCTTCCGGCATCGGAACGCGCTTGACGCGGTCGCGTGCTTCATTGACTAATTCTTCGCCCAGCTTTTGCAGGACGGTCATCTGGCGCTTGAGTTCCGACTTCGACGGACGTTCATATTCCTGTTCGAATTCGGACGATTGGAAGCCGCAAGCTCCCCGGTTTGGATTTGGCATGATAAGGCGGGATTGGCCTCGTTGGCCGCACCTGTAAACTGTAAACGACTGCTATGATAACCTTTTTAGCGGCTTTCCGAAGAAAACAGAGCATGAACGACTCCGTATTTACCCATAGTCAAGAGCAATTGCAGCAACTTGCCCGTGATGTGTTGTCTTTTGCGCGCGAGGCCGGCGGTACCGATGCCGTGGCCGAGGTCAGCGAAGGCGGCGGGCTGTCTGTTTCTGTACGAAAAGGCAAGATCGAAACGATCGAGCAGAACCGCGACAAGGGCATGGGCGTGACGGTATTTGTCGGCAAGAAACGCGGCAATGCCAGCACTTCGGACTTCTCGCCGGCCGCGCTGCGCGCCACGGTGGACGCCGCCTACAACATCGCCCGCTTTACGGCCGAGGACGATTGTGCGGGCCTGGCCGACGCCGACATGCTGGAAATGTCGCCGCGCGACCTGCAGCTGTATTACCCGTGGCTGATCTCCACCGAAGAAGCCGTGGTGCTGGCGCAGCGCGCCGAAGCGGCCGCGTTTGCCGTCGATCCGCGCATCACCAACAGCGAAGGCGCCAGCGTGCATGTGCAGCAGTCGCACTTCGTGTCGGCCAATTCGCGCGGCTTTATCGGCGGCTATCCGTTCTCGCGCCACACGTTATCTGTCGCGCCGATCGCCGGCAAGGGCGCCAAAATGCAGCGCGACGACTGGTATTCGTCGGTGCGCGACGCGGCCACCATGTCCTCGCCCGAAGCCATCGGCCGCTACGCCGCCGAGCGCGCCTTGTCGCGCCTGAACGCGCGCAAGCTCGGCACGCGCACCTGCCCGGTGCTGTTCGAGGCGCCGCTGGCAGCCGGCCTGCTGGGTACCTATGTGCAAGCGACCTCGGGCGGGGCGCTGTACCGCAAATCCACTTTCCTCAACGATTCCCTGGGCACGCAGGTATTGCCCGATCACCTGCAGATTTTTGAGGACCCGCACGTGATCGGCGGCGTCGGTTCGGCGCCGTTCGACGAGGAAGGCGTGAAGACCTTCAGCCGCGACGTGGTCAAGGATGGCGTGGTGCAAGGCTATTTCCTGTCGAGCTATACGGCGCGCAAGCTGGGCATGCAGACCACCGGCAATGCGGGCGGCTCGCACAATCTGTACCTGACGTCCAGCCTGACAGCGCCCACCGATGATTTCGTGGCGATGCTGAAGAAGCTGGGAACCGGATTGCTGGTAACGGAACTGATGGGACAGGGCACGAACTACGTGACCGGCGACTATTCGCGCGGCGCTTCCGGCTTCTGGGTGGAAAATGGCGTGATTCAATACCCGGTGGAAGAGATCACCATTGCCGGCAACATGAAGGACATGCTGCGCCATATCGTCGCCATCGGCGCCGACGTGCTGCGCCGCGGCACCAAGCAGACGGGATCGATCCTGATCGAGAGCATGGTGGTGGCGGGCGGCTGAGACGGCATCATCCTGATTTTCTTGTCGAAAAAGCTGGTGGCAGCCTTGCGTCAGATGGCCCAGGTCGCGTAGGTCGGGTAGGTCGGGTTAGCTGGAACAGCGTAACCCGACAAAACCCAACACCCGCGACCCCGCTATCAAGCGCGCAGCGTCGACAAAATCGGTTGCAACACAGCAGCACCCAGGGCGGCGCTGCGGGCGCCGCTCCAGCCAGTCTGCTGGTCAGGGTCGTTGGCATTGTCCTTGAACGGCAGTTCCAGCGTCAGCGACAGGCAGCCGAAGGCGTGCGTGATATGGGGCGAACCCATGGTCAGCACTTCCGGCGTGAACGGGCCGTCTTCGTAGCCGTGCTGGTCCTGGAAGTCGGGGCTGGCCACCTTGAAGTCGGCGATAAAGCGGTCCTGCTCGGCTTTTTGTGCCGGCGTGAAGTTTTCCAGCGCATCGCTGCCGGCCACAAACACGTACGGCAGGCCTTCGTCGCCATGCACGTCGAGGAACAGGTCGCAGCCGATTTCATGCATCTTCTGCTTGACCAGGAACACTTCCGGGCTGCGCTCCATGGTGGGCGTCATCCACTCGCGGTTCAGGTTGGCGCCGGCCGCGTTGGTGCGCAGGTTGCCGCGTACC
Organism: Janthinobacterium sp.; assembly: GCF_031995485.1. NCBI lineage: Bacteria > Pseudomonadati > Pseudomonadota > Betaproteobacteria > Burkholderiales > Oxalobacteraceae > Janthinobacterium > Janthinobacterium sp. The sequence goes on along the minus strand of NZ_DAMAGB010000003.1, from coordinate 26,290 downwards.
GAGCCGTCCGGATTCATGTTCGGCACCACGTAGAACACGGCGTCCTGCAGGCACTGGCGGGCAAACGGGTTGGCCTGGTCCAGCAGCGCTTCGAGCATGCCTTCGACAAACCATTCGGCCATCGTTTCACCGGGATGCTGGCGCGCGATGACCCAGACTTTTTTCTCGGCATCGGCGTCGCCGACCACCAGCAGGTTCATGTCGCGCCCTTCCACCGTGCTGCCCAGGTCGATCAAACGCACCAGCGGCGAGGCTTGTGCGCTGTCGATCAGCGCCAGGTGGCGGTCCCATGGATATGGCTCGAAGTAGGCGTAATACACGCTTTCTTCTTCCGGCGTGTGTGCGATCGTCATCACGCTGCCGTCAAAGCTGGTCGGCACGCGGAACCAGGTTTCGCGGTCGTAGCTGGCCACGGCCTGGTAGTCTTTCCAGCCGTCCGGGTAGGCGGACTTGCCGGCGTTCAGAAAGCGGATCGTGCACGCTTCGCCCTGCGCGCCTTGCAGGCGGAAATAAAACCATTGCGTGATGTCGGCGTGGGAATCCTTGCGGATGTTCAGTTCGATGGATTGGGCATCGTCGGCGCGCAGCACCTCGATCGCGCCGGCGTCGAACTGCTGGCTGATTTTAATGGTCATGATTGTTCCTGGTAAAAACAAAGAGGGTTTGCATCGTGTGCAATGGCGCGATGATACCCGTTTTGCCCGGGCCTTTGTGCCGGCGCAAACCCGGTGTGGATTGCTTTGCTAACGTGATAGCTCCACTACCGGGAGAAGATCATGGACGACAACGGCAAACATATCCGCGAACTGGAAAAGAAAGTCAGCGCCCTCAGTGACGCGCTGGCGCACCTGGGCAAGGGCACCACCCTGGAGGAATTCCTGCGCCTGCTGCGCAATCCCGGCTACACCACACCGGCCGAACTGACCTTCAACCATGCCATTCTCGACACCATGCAGTTGCAGGTCAATGCGCTCGACAAGCTGGGACAGGATCTGGTGGCGGGGGCGAAGCAGGTGGGGTCGAAGCAGTAGTCATATTTACCGAACCCCTTCAGGTATTCAGGCCGCCAAACCGTTCATAGAACCAGGCCTCAAGTTGCGGCACCTGCTCATCCTCGCGCCGCAAGGTGGCCACGATATGCTCTTCGGCCGCCGCATACGTGATGCGGTACAGCGCGCGCGCCAGCGCGTAGGCCTGCGAGCCGGGCCACGGTTCGGGCAGCAGCTCGACCGGCAATTGCGGGTCGTGCAGCTGCACCCGGCGATACGCGTGCGTCAGCAGTGAGCGGATCACGAAGGCCTGTTCCGCATCGATCGCCGGCTGCGCCTGCAGCATGGCCAGCAGGGGCTGGAAGCTGGCGATGAATTTTTCGTAGCCGGCCATCACTTCCGACAATTCCCAGCATTCGGCCACCATCTCGCGCAGCGGGCGCCCGCTCACGCCAGGCAGCTCCGTGCTGTGGCAGACATACAGCTTGCCCTGCACCTCGTTGCGCACCAGGATGTCTTCCAGCGCATCGGCATTGCTGGCCGGATGGCCGAAGATGCCGGGCGCCACCAGTCCATAACCTGCCCACAGCAATTCCTTGCGCAGCGCGCCCCGTTCGCTGGCATTGATATTGCCGGCCGCGCCGATCACCAGCGTCCAGCTGCCATCCCAGTGTTTTACCAGCGGCGCGTAGATGCGCCGGTAGGCGCGCTCGAAGCGGGCCAGCGCTTCCGGACGGATGGTATAGGCGCTGCGGCGTCCGTCGCGTTGCGAACTGAGCCAGCCTTCCTGGGCCAGCCGGAACACGCTGGTGCGCAGCAGCCGGTCGTTGACGCCGAACGGCGCCAGCAGCTCGATCAGGCTGCCCAGCCAGATGGCGCCGCCGCGCGGCACGATGGCGTCGCCAAAGATGGTCATCACCAGCGACTTCGAACGAGGCGGATCATTGGCGAGGAAATCGGCTATCCATGCGGTGCAAGCGGTGTTCTTCATGTGTTCCTGGTCTGGCCGTAGCGGTCATTTTGATAAAGGCAGCAGTCTACTTGACGCAGCGTTTGCCCCGCGCGGGTGCACGGACTATTTTTCATATCATACCCTTGCCAAAGGAACATAAGATACGGATTTTACAAATGATTCAAATCAAGTGTATGCAAATAGTTTTATGTATCGTATTATGTGTTGATCGCTTTGCGCAGCAGCGCAGAACACAGACATGGGAGACTCATCATGTACGCACAAATGGTTGAAACCGGCCTCAAGAACGTTCGCTCCATCGACGACATGGGCGCGGACGAGCAGGCATTCCAGGCACGCATCGACGAAGGCATCAAGATCGAAGCCAAGGACTGGATGCCGGACGCTTACCGCAAGACCCTGATCCGCCAGATTTCGCAGCACGCCCACTCGGAAATCGTCGGTCAATTGCCAGAAGGCAATTGGGTGACGCGCGCGCCGACCCTGAAACGCAAATCGATCCTGCTGGCCAAGATCCAGGATGAAGCGGGCCATGGCCTGTACCTGTACAGCGCGGCCGAAACGCTGGGCGTGTCGCGCGACGAGCTGCTGGCCGCCTTGCACTCGGGCAAAGCCAAGTATTCGAGCATCTTCAACTATCCGACCCTGTCGTGGGCCGACATGGGCGCCATCGGCTGGCTGGTCGACGGCTCGGCCATCATCAACCAGATCCCCCTGTGCCGCTGCTCGTATGGTCCGTATGCGCGCGCCATGATCCGCGTCTGCAAGGAGGAATCTTTCCATGCGCGCCAGGGCTACGACATCATGATGTCGCTGTGCAAGGGCACGCCCGAACAGAAAGCCATGGCCCAGGACGCGCTGAACCGCTGGTGGTGGCCGTCGCTGATGATGTTCGGCCCGTCCGACGCGGCCTCCGTCAACAGCGCACAATCGGCGCAATGGCGCATCAAGCTGTTCTCGAACGATGAACTGCGCCAGCGCATGGTCGACCAGACCGTGCCGCAGATCGAATACCTGGGCTTGACCGTGCCCGATCCCGACCTGAAGTTCAATGCCGAGACCGGCCACTATGAATTCGGCGAGATCGACTGGTCCGAGTTCAACAATGTATTGAAGGGCAATGGTCCGTGCAACCGCGAACGCCTGCAGACGCGCGTGAAAGCGTACGAGGATGGCGAATGGTTCCGCGATGCACTGGTCGCCTATGCCGACAAGCAGACCGCGGTCAAAGCGGCAGCCTGAGAATCTACATAAAAACAGTAAGGGGACAGCATCATGAGCAAAGAATGGCCTTTGTGGGAAGTTTTCATCCGCAGCCAGCATGGCCTGGCGCACAAGCATGTGGGCAGCCTGCACGCCTCCGACGCCGCCATGGCCGTCAATCATGCGCGCGACGTCTACACGCGCCGCAATGAAGGCGTGAGCATCTGGGTGGTGCGCGCCGCCGATATCGTCGCCAGCAGCCCCGGCGACAAGGGCGCGCTGTTCGAGCCGTCGAACAGCAAGGTGTACCGCCATCCCACCTTCTTCCCGATGCCGGAAGAAGTCAAGAACCTGTGACGGGAGCGATCGCAATGGACGATAAAGTCAATTACCTTCTGCGCCTGGGCGACAATGCCCTGATCCTGAGCCAGCAGCTGTCGCAGTTGTGCGGCAAGGGTCCGGCGCTGGAAGAAGACATGGCGCTGACCAACGTCGCGCTGGACCTGCTGGGCCAGACGCGTCTGTGGTTCAGCCATGCGGGCGAACTGGAAGGCGCGGGCCGCGACGAGGACGATATCGCCTATCTGCGCGACGCCCATGATTTCAAGAACTGCCTGCTGGTCGAACAGCCGAACGGCAATTATGCCGACACCATGATGCGCCAGTTCTTCTTCGACACCTGGCATTACTTCCAGCTGCTCGAGCTGACCAAGGCCAGTGACCCGCGCATCGTCGAAGTGGCACAAAAATCCATCAAGGAAGTCACGTACCACCTGCGCCGCAGCGGCGACCTGATCGTGCGCCTCGGTGACGGCACCGCGGAAAGCCACAGGAAAACCCAGGCTGCCGCCGACGCGCTGTGGATGTACACGGGCGAGATGTTCAACTACGACGCGGTCGACAACGCCATGGTCGCCGCCGGCATCGCGCCGCCTGCGGAACTGCTGCGCGCCAGTTTCCTGGAACACGTGGCCGAGATCTTTGCCGAAGCCACGCTGGCCATGCCGGCGCCGGACGCCTGGATGCAAAAGGGCGGCAAGCAGGGCACGCACTCGGAACACCTGGGTTTCATCCTGGCCGAGATGCAGTTCCTGCAGCGCGCCTATCCCGGGTCGGAGTGGTAATGAACACGCAGGCAGGCGCACTCGATGCGGCGCAGGTCTGGGCCTGGCTCGGCGACGTGCCGGACCCGGAAATCCCTGTCATTTCGGTGGTGGACCTGGGCATCGTGCGCGACGTCGAAGTGACGGGCGAAGATGCCTGTGTGGTGACGATCACGCCCACTTATTCCGGCTGCCCGGCGATGCAGGTGATCGCCGATGCCGTGACGGACGCGCTGCGCGAGCATGGCGTGAGCAAGGTGACGCTGGTGAACCAGCTGTCGCCCGCCTGGACCACGGACTGGATGAGCGACGAGGGCAAGGCCAAGCTGAAAGGCTATGGCATCGCCCCGCCGCAGCAGCAGGTGATCGATATCAGCGGCCTGAAAGGTGGCGTCAAGCGCGTGGCCATGCCGAAGCTGGAAGTGATCTGCCCGAACTGCGGTTCCAGCCACACGCAGCTGACCAGCCAGTTCGGCTCCACGCCCTGCAAGGCGCTGTACAAATGCATCGATTGCCGCGAACCGTTTGATTACTTCAAGTGCCACTAAAAAAAGCACGAAGTCCGAAGAAACTGGAGATGAAGCATGAGTAAATTTTATCCGCTGTCCGTGTCGCACGTGCGCAATGAAACGCGCGACACCATCGCCGTCACGTTCGACGTGCCGGCCGAGTTGCAGCAGCAGTTCCGCTTCCAGCAGGGCCAGCACCTGACCCTGCGCGCCAATATCAATGCCGAAGACGTGCGCCGCTCGTATTCGATCTGTTCGGCGGTGCAGGACGGCACCCTGCGCGTGGCGATCAAGCGCACGCCCGGCGGCGCATTTTCCACCTGGGCCAACGATACCTTGAAGGCCGGCACTACCATCGAAGTGATGCCGCCGATGGGCCACTTCAACGTGCCGCTCGACTGCGTCAACCGCAAGCACTACCTGGCCTTCGCCTCGGGCAGCGGCATCACGCCGATCCTGTCGATCATCAAGACCACCCTGCTGACGGAACCCCTGAGCCGCTTCACGCTGTTCTACGGTAACCGCGCCTCGTCGTCCGTGATCTTCAAGGAAGAACTGACGGACCTGAAGGACGTGTACCTGGAGCGGCTGAACCTGGTCTACGTGATGAGCCGCGAGCAGCAGGACATCGAACTGTTCAACGGCCGCATCACGCAGGAAAAATGCGAGCAGTTTTTGCAGCACTGGATCAAGGTCGAAGACTACGACAACGCCTTTATCTGCGGCCCGGAAGACATGATGCTGGGCGTCTCGGCCGCCCTGCAGGCGGCCGGCATGCCCAAGCAGAATATCAAGATCGAACTGTTCGCTGCCAGCATTCCGAAAAACGCGCACAAGCCGCGCGCCCAGCTCGACGCGGCCGCTGTCAAGGAGACGGAAGTGACCGTCATCCTGGACGGCAACCACACCACTTTCACGATGGACAAGGACAAGGAATCCATCCTCGACGCCGGCCTGCGGCAGGGCATCGACATGCGCTATTCCTGCAAGGGCGGCGTGTGCTCCACCTGCCGCTGCAAGGTCCTCGATGGCAAGGTCGAGATGGACGTCAACTACGCACTGGAGGACTACGAAGTGGCGCGCGGCTTTGTGCTCAGCTGCCAGAGTTTTCCTGTCACCGACAAGGTGGTTGTCGATTTCGACCAGGCCGAATAACGCTGGTCGCACACTGACGCCCAGCGATACCAATTAAAAAAGCGAGACGCCATGACCTACCAGAACATCCTCTTCACCATCGAGCAGGGCATCGCCACGCTCACCCTGAACCGTCCGGACAAGCTCAACAGCTTCACCCAGGCCATGCACGAGGAAGTGCGCGATGCGATTGCCAGGGTCAACGCCGACAGCGCCGTGCGCGTGTTCGTGCTGACCGGTGCCGGCCGCGGTTTCTGCGCCGGCCAGGACCTGTCCGACCGCGCCGTCGAACCGGGTTCGAAAGGCGTGGACCTGGGCGAATCGGTGGAAAAAAACTATGCGCCGCTGGTGCTGGCCCTGAAGGCCCTGCCGATGCCGGTGATCTGCGCCGTCAACGGCGTGGCCGCCGGTGCGGGCGCCAACCTGGCGCTGGCCTGCGATATCGTGATTGCCGGCCGCTCGGCCAGCTTTGTCGAAGTGTTCTGCAAGCTGGGACTGATTCCCGACACGGGCGGCACTTTCTTTTTGCCGCGCCTGATCGGTTCGGCGCGCGCCATGGGCCTGGCCCTGCTCGGTGAAAAACTGTCGGCCGAAAAAGCCGAAGACTGGGGCCTGATCTGGAAGTGCGTGGACGACGCCGAGCTGGCTGCAGAAACCCGCAAGCTGGCCGTGCATTTTTCCACCGCGCCGACCAAGGGCCTGGCGTTCACCAAGCAGGCGCTGGCTCTCAGTGGCGCCAATACCCTGCCGCAGCAACTGGCGCTGGAAGCGCGCATGATGAGCGAACTCGGTAACAGCGAAGACTACCGCGAAGGCGTCGCCGCCTTCATGGAAAAACGCGCACCGCAATTCAAGGGACAATAATGACTGCTCTGGCACACAACAGTATCGTCGCCGTGATCGGCAGCGGCGCCATGGGCGCCGGTATCGCGCAGGTGGCCGCCGCCGCCGGCTACCGCGTGAAACTGTACGACACGCGTCCTGAAGCCGTCAGCAAGGCCTTGCAGGATATCGGCAAGATGTATTCGAAGCTGGCCGAGAAGGGCCGCATGACGGCGCAAGAGGCCCAGGATGCCACCGCGCGCCTGCAGGCGGCCGCCAGCCTCGGTGACGTGGCCGACGCCTCGCTGGTGGTCGAAGCCATCGTGGAAAACCTCGACGTCAAGCGTACCCTGTTTGCCGACCTGGAAGCGCTGGTGGACGACGGCTGCATCCTGGCCACCAATACTTCGTCGATCTCCGTTACCGCGATTGCCGCCAGACTGCGCCGCCCGGAACGCCTGGTCGGCATGCACTTCTTTAACCCGGTGCCGCTGATGGCGCTGGTAGAAGTCATCAGTGGGCTGGCCACCAGCGAAGAAGTCGCGGCCACCGTCTACGACACCTCGATCGCCTGGGGCAAGATGCCCGTGCATGCGAAATCGACGCCGGGCTTTATCGTCAACCGCGTGGCGCGTCCGTTCTATGCGGAAGGCTGGCGCCTGCTGAACGAACAGGCCGGCGACGCCGCCACCATCGATGCGGTGCTGCGCGAAGCGGGCGGTTTCCGCATGGGCCCCTTCGAACTGATGGACCTGATCGGCCACGACGTGAATTTCTCCGTCACGCAATCGGTATTCGGCGCCTATTTCAACGACCCGCGCTTCACGCCGTCCGTGCTGCAGCAGGAAATGGTCAACGCGGGTTTCCTGGGCCGCAAGTCGGGCCGTGGCTTCTATCAGTATGGCGAAGGCGCCAGCATTCCCGCAGCACAGCAGGAAGGCCCGCAAGTGCGCCCCGACGTGGTGGCCTTGTCCAGCGCTGTCGGCAGCGACGGCCGTGGCCACAGCGGCATCGTGCACGCACTGGTGCAGCGCCTGGAAGCGTCCGGCATCAGTGTCACCAGCCGCGTTACGCTCGAAGGCCAGGTCAGCGACACGGCGCCGGCCCTGCATTGCAATGGCGCCGCGATCTACCTGACGGACGGCCGCACTGCCACCGAGCGCGCGCAGGACAACCAGCATGCCGACACGGTGCTGTTCGACCTGGCGCTCGACTACGCCACTGCCAAGCGCGTGGCGCTGGCGCGCGCCGACCAGTGCAGCGATGAAGCGTACCACGCCGCCGTCGGCCTGTTCCAGGCGGCCGGCTTGACGGTCACGCGCCTGGACGATGTGCCTGGCCTGGCCGTGATGCGCACCGTCGCCATGCTGGCCAATGAAGCGGCCGACGCCGTCAACCAGGGCGTGTGCACGGCGGCCGCCGTCGATATCGCCATGCAGAAGGGCGTCAACTATCCGCGCGGACCGCTGGCCTGGGCCGATGCGGTCGGCATCGGTCATGTCGTGACCGTGCTGCACCATCTGGCGCAAGGCTATGGCGAAGACCGCTACCGCGTCTCGCCGCTGCTGCGCCGCAAACTCGCCAATGGAGCCAAGTTTCATGCCGAATGAAGACCACAACCTGAGTGCCCAGGCTTTGGCCGAAGCGGCCGCCGCTTCCATGCTGTCGCGCGACAGCGCCACCGCCGCCCTGGGCATCGCCCTCGTCGATGTCGGCCCCGGCCATGCGCGCATGACCATGACCGTGCGTGGCGACATGCTCAACGGCCACCTGACCTGCCACGGCGGCTTTATCTTCGCCCTGGCCGACAGCGCGTTTGCGTTTGCCTGCAACAGCTACAACCTGAACACGGTCGGCGCCGGCTGCACCATCGACTACCTGGCGCCGGGCCGCGAAGGCGACGTGCTGACGGCCGATGCAGTCGAGCAGGCGCTGGCGGGAAAAAGCGGCGTGTACGACGTCAAGGTCAGCAACCAGGAAGGCCGCATCATCGCGCTGTTCCGCGGCAAGTCGATCCGCGTGGCGGGTGAAGTGATCCAAGAGCAGGTTTGAACTGCCGGTAGGAATTACAAAGTTATAGAACCGATTTAGGAGACAGAAATGGTCCAACGTACGCCTTCCCCGAATGACCTCGAACCGATCGAGCGCGCCAGCAAGGATGAACTGCAGGCGCTGCAGCTCGAACGCATGAAATGGACGCTCAAGCACGCCTATGACAACGTGCCTCATTACCGCGCCGCCTTTGACGAAGCGGGCGTGCATCCGGACGACCTGAAATCGCTGTCGGACCTGGCCAAATTCCCGTTCACCGATAAAAAAGTCTTGCGCGACAATTATCCGTTCGGCCTGTTTGCCGTGCCGCGCGAACAAGTCGTGCGCATCCACGCGTCGAGCGGCACCACGGGCAAGGCCACGGTGGTTGGCTACACGCAGAACGATATCGACACCTGGGCCAATGTGGTGGCCCGTTCGATCCGCGCCGGTGGTGGCCGCGCGGGCGACATGGTGCATATCTCGTATGGCTACGGCCTGTTCACGGGCGGCTTGGGTGCCCACTACGGCGCCGAGCGCCTGGGCTGCACGGTGATCCCGATGTCGGGCGGGCAGACCGAAAAGCAGGTGCAATTGATCCAGGATTTCAAGCCTTCGATCATCATGGTCACGCCGTCGTACATGCTCAACATCATCGAGGAATTCACGCGCCAGGGCCTGGACGCGGCCGATTCGTCGCTGAAGGTCGGCATTTTCGGCGCCGAGCCGTGGACCGACGCCATGCGCTCGGAAATCGAAGCGCGCGCCGGCATCGACGCGGTCGATATCTATGGCCTGTCCGAAGTGATGGGTCCTGGCGTGGCCTCCGAATGCATCGAGAGCAAGGACGGCCCGGTCATCTGGGAAGACCATTTCTACCCGGAGATCATCGACCCTGAAACGGGCGAAGTGCTGCCGGACGGCGAAGAGGGCGAGCTGGTATTTACGTCGCTGTCGAAAGAGGCGCTGCCGATCATCCGCTACCGTACGCGTGACCTGACCCGCCTGCTGCCGCCGACCTCGCGTTCGATGCGCCGCATCGGCAAGATCACGGGCCGCTCGGACGACATGCTGATCATCCGCGGCGTGAACGTGTTCCCGACGCAGATCGAAGAGCTGATCCTGAAAATGCCGAAACTGGCGCCGCAGTATCAACTGGTGGTGACGCGCGACGGCCACCTGGACAAGCTGGAAGTGATCGCCGAACTGCGCATCGACCTGAACTCGACCATCTCGGCCAGCGAAACGGACGGCCTGGCGCGCGAGCTGGAACACCGCATCAAGACGCATGTGGGCGTGAGCACGCGCGTGCGCCTGGTGGCCGCGTCCGGCATCGAACGCACGCTGACGGGCAAGGCCCGCCGCGTGGTCGACCAGCGCCCGAAGATCTTCTCCTGACATACCGAACAAGGAAACACACATGAACGACGCTTTTATCTGTGACGCGGTACGCACGCCATTTGGCCGCTATGGCGGCGCCCTGGCGACCGTGCGCGCCGATGACCTGGGCGCGCTGCCGATCGCCGCGCTGATCGCCCGCAACCCGACCGTCGACTGGTCCGCCATCGACGATGTATTTTATGGCTGCGCCAACCAGGCCGGCGAAGACAACCGCAATGTGGGCCGCATGGCCGCGCTGCTGGCCGGCCTGCCGGTCGACGTGCCGGCCAATACCATCAACCGCCTGTGCGGCTCCAGCCTCGATGCGGTCGGGCTGGCCGCCCGCTCGATCAAGGCGGGCGAAGCGCACCTGATCATCGCCGGCGGCGTGGAAAGCATGACGCGCGCGCCGTTCGTGATGGGCAAGGCCGACAGCGCGTTCTCGCGCGCGGCGAAAATCGAAGACACCACCCTGGGCTGGCGTTTCGTGAACGGCAAGATGAAGGCGCAGTACGGCATCGATACCATGCCGGAAACGGCGGAAAACGTGGCGGTGGAATTTGGCATCAGCCGCGCCGACCAGGACGCGCTGGCCTTGCGCAGCCAGCAGCGCTGGGCGGCGGCCCACGCGGCCGGCGTGTTCGAACGCGAGATCGTGCCGGTGGCCGTGCCGCAAAAAAAAGGCGACCCGAAAATGGTCACCACCGACGAACATCCGCGGCCGGACACCTCGATCGAGATGCTGGCGAAACTGAAAGGCGTGGTCAAGGTTGACGGCACCGTCACGGCCGGCAATGCCTCGGGCCTCAACGATGGCGCCTGCGCGATCTTGCTGGCTTCCAGCGCGGCGGTGGACAAATACAAATTGACGCCGCGCGCAAAAGTGCTGGGCATGGCCACTGCCGGCCTGGCGCCGCGCATCATGGGCTTCGGTCCGTCGCCGGCCACGCGCAAGGTGCTGGCGCAGACCGGTCTGACCATCGAACAGATGGATGTAATTGAACTCAATGAAGCATTTGCCGCGCAGGCGCTCGCCGTCACGCGCGACCTGGGCCTGGCGGACGACGCGGCGCACGTGAACCCGAACGGCGGCGCGATCGCCATCGGCCATCCGCTTGGTGCTTCCGGTGCGCGCCTGGTGATGGCCGCGCTGAACCAGCTCGAACGCACGGGTGGGCGCTATGCGCTGTGCACCATGTGTATCGGCGTGGGGCAGGGTATTGCCGTGGTGATTGAACGCGTCTGAGCGTATAAAACGTAATAACAAAAAAAGGCGCAGGCTGGTTAAAAGCGCCGACCAACAATTGACCGTAGTGCCAACCTGGTGGAGACTCAAATGATTGCCAATATCTTCAAGAAAACCCTGATCGCCGGCGTGCTGGCCATGTCTGCCGCCGGCGCCTATGCGGCCGACAATATCAAGATCGGCTCCGTGCTGTCCGTCACGGGGCCGGCCGCCTTTCTGGGCGACCCGGAACTGAAAACCCTGCAGCTGTATATCGAGAAAATCAATGCGGCCGGCGGCGTGCTGGGCCGCAAGCTGGAACTGGTGCACTACGACGACGGCAGCGATGCGGCCAAGGCCAACGGCTTTACCAAGCGCCTGATCGAGTCCGACAAGGTCGATGTGCTGATCGGCGGCACCACTACCGGCGCGACGATGGCGATGGCGCCGCTGGTGGAACGCGCCAGCCTGCCGTTCATTTCGCTGGCCGGCGCCGTGGTGGTGATCGACCCGGTCAAGAAATGGGTGTTCAAGACGCCGCATACCGACCGCATGGCGGCCGAGAAGGTATTCGAGGACATGAAAAAGCGCGGCATCACCAAGGTGGGCCTGCTGTCGGAAACCAGCGGCTTTGGCGCGTCGGGACGCAAGGAGTCGCAGATCGTCGCCTCCAAGTACGGCATCACGCTGGTGTCCGATGAAACCTACGGCCCGAAAGACACCGACATCACGGCGCAGCTCACGCGCATCAAGAACACCGCCGGCGTGCAGGCCGTGTTCGTGTTCGGGCTGGGACAAGGGCCTGCGGTCGTCACCAAGAACTACGGCCAGCTGGGCATGACGGCGCTGCCGCTGTACCAGTCGCACGGCGTGGCATCGGATGAATACCTCAAATTGTCGGGCAAGGCTGCCGAAGGCGTGCGCCTGCCGACGCCGGCGCTCCTGATCGGCGCGATGCTGCCGGACGCCGATGCACAGAAAGCCATCGTGGTCGGCTACGACAAGACCTACAAGGACCGCTACAAGATCGATCCGTCGACCTTCGGCGGCTATGCGCTGGATGCGCTGAACCTGTCGGTTGACGCCATCAAGCGCGCCGGCGGCACGGACCGCGAAAAAGTGCGCGCGGCGCTGGAAACGACCAAGGGCTTCGTGGGAACGACTGGCGTATTCAATATGTCGGCCAAGGACCATATGGGCCTGGATCTGTCGGCTTTCCGCATGGTCGAAGTGAAGAACGGCGAATGGCAATTGTCGAAATAATGTTCGCAATAAGTTCGAAATAATGTAAGCCAGAAGTATCCGCGCGGGCCGCTCTCGAGGGCGGCCCGCGTGCAGCCGAACATATTGGAGACACCATGGAAGTCGCACAATTTCTACAATTTCTGTATTCCGGGATGACGGTCGGTTCCGCCTATGCGCTGGCGGCGCTGGGCTTTACCATCATCTACAACACCAGCGGCGTGATCAACTTTGCGCAGGGCGAATTCATCATGCTGGGCGGGATGCTGGCCGCCGTGATGTCGGCCGCCGGCGTGCCGCTGCCGCTGGCCATTTTTTTGGCCGTCATCGCCACGGGCCTGGTGGGCCTGCTGATGGAAAAAACCGTGATCGAACCGGCGCAGAACGCGCAGGTCATCACGCTGCTGATCATCACCATCGGCGCCTCGCTGGTGCTGCGCGGCCTGGTGCAGATCTGGCTGGGCAAGGACACGCATTCGCTGCCGGCGTTTTCCGGCGACACATCGATTCAATTCCTCGGCGCCAGCCTGCTGCCGCAAAGCCTGTGGGTGCTGGGCGTGACGGTGGTGATCGTGCTGGTGCTGGGCTGGTTCTTCGGCCGCACCCTGATGGGCAAGGCCATGCTGGCCACTTCGCACAACAAACTGGCCGCGCAACTGGTGGGCATCAATACCCGCAAGGTGCTGCTGTTCTCGTTCGGCCTGTCGGCCCTGCTGGGCGCCGCCGGCGGCATCCTGGTCGCACCGATCACCTATACCTCGTATGACGCGGGCATCATGCTGGGCCTGAAAGGCTTTGTGGCGGCCGTGCTGGGCGGCCTCGGTGGCGGCGCGGGCGCGATTGCCGGTGGCCTGATCCTCGGCATCGCCGAAGCCATGACGGCCGGTTACATCTCGTCGGCGTACAAGGACGCGGTACCGTTCGTGCTGATCCTGCTGATCCTGTTCTTCCTGCCGCAAGGCCTGTTCGGCGCTAAAAATTCGGAGCGTGTATGACCAACTTCTTCACACGTTCGCGCCACGGCGGCCTGCTGGTGCTGGCGCTGGTGCTGGCCATCCTGCCGCTGTTTCTGACCAACGCGTTCTACTATGACGTGGCGATCCGCATTGCATTGAACGCCATCGTCGTCATCGGCCTCAATCTCCTGATGGGCTACACGGGCCAGATCAGCCTCGGCCACGCGGGCTTCTATGGCCTGGGCGCGTATGCGTCGGCCGTGCTGACCACGCATTACAACTGGCCGCCGCTGGCCGCGCTGGCTGCCGGCGCGGTAGCGACCGGCTTGCTGGCGCTGCTGCTGGCGCGTCCGGTCCTGAAACTCAAGGGCCATACGCTGGCCATGGCCACGCTGGGCCTGGGCATCATCATCTCCATCGTGATCAACAACGAAACGCAATGGACCGGTGGCCCGGACGGCATCGGCGTGTCCGCCTTCAGCTTGGCCGGGCTGGAAATCGCCGGCGAGAAATCGTGGTACCTGGTATGCGCCGTGCTGCTGCTGCTGGTGACCTGGCTGGCGCTGAACCTGATCGATTCACCGGTCGGCCGCGCACTGCAGGCGATCCATGGCTCGGAAGTGGCGGCGCGCGTGGTCGGCGTCGACACCACCCGCTTCAAGGTGCGCGTGTTCGTGCTGTCGGCCGTGATTGCCAGCATCGCGGGCAGCATCAGCGCCCATTACATCGGCTTCATCACGCCCAACCTGGCCGGCTTCTTCCACTCGATCGAGCTGGTGACGATGGTGGTGGTGGGCGGCATGGCGTCGATCTTCGGCTCGATCATCGGCGCGGCGCTGCTGACGATACTGCCGCAGCTGCTGTCCAGCTTTGAGGGCTGGGAAACGGTGGTGTTCGGCGTGATCCTGATGGCGACCATGATTTTCATGCCCAAGGGCCTGGTGCCGAGCCTGGCCAGCCGTTCGCGCAAGCGGGCAAGCACGCCAACTGCGCCACAGGCGCCGGCTACATCGACAAAACCACCGGTACAGGAGGCTTGAGATGCTGACGATTAATAACCTGAGCAAGAGCTTTGGCGGCGTGCACGCGGTGCAGGATGTCAGCTTTACCGTCAAGGAAGGCAATATCCATTCCGTGATCGGCCCGAACGGCGCCGGCAAGACCACGCTGTTCAACCTGATCACGGGCGTGTATACGCCGACCAAAGGCGAGATCCTGCTCAATGGCGAGAACGTGGCCGCCATGCCGCCCGATGCGCTGGCGCGGCGCGGCATGAGCCGTACTTTCCAGAATCTGCAGGTATGCATGAACATGACGGCGATCGACAACGTGATGGTGGGCGCGCACCTGCGCCTGAACCAGAACCTGTTCGCCTCCATGCTGCGCCTGCCGTCGGTGCGCCGGGCCGATGCGGCCTGCCGCGATGAAGCTGCGCAGTTGATGGAATTTGTCGGCGTGGGCCGCCATGTCGACGACGAAGCGGGGCAGATGTCGTATGGCGCGTTAAAACGCCTGGAGATCGCGCGCGCGCTGGCGGCCAAGCCGAAAGTGCTGCTGCTCGATGAGCCGGCCGCAGGCCTGAACCACACCGAGACGGGCGAAATCGAAGCCTTGATCCGCAAGGTGGCGCAATCGGGCGTGACGGTGGTGCTGGTCGAGCATGACATGAAACTGGTGATGAATCTGTCGGACCATATCCTGGTGCTCGACTATGGCAAGAAGCTGGCCGAAGGGACCGCCGCCGAAGTGCGCGCGAATCCCGACGTGGTGGCGGCGTATCTGGGAGTGGCGGCATGATGAAGATGGAAAAACCTCAGACACCGCTGGTGCTCGATATCAAGGGCCTCACCAGCCACTATGGCCGCATCCAGGCCCTGCACGGCATCGACCTGCAGGTGCGCCAGGGCCAGCTGGTGGCGCTGGTGGGCGCCAATGGCGCCGGCAAGACCACCTTGCTGCGCGCGATTTCGGGCGTGCAGCCGGTCAGCGCCGGCACGATACAGTTTGCCGGCCAGGACATCAGCCGCAGCAGCGCCGACAGGCGCGTGCGCGCCGGTATCTGCCAGGTGCCGGAAGGGCGCCAGGTCTTCGGCCCGATGACGGTCGAAGACAACCTGCGCCTGGGCGCCTTTACGCGCCCGCCTGCCGATGTGGCCGGCGACATGGAGCGCATGTATGGCCTGTTCCCGATCCTGAAGGAAAAGCGCCTGCTGCTGGCCGGCACCCTGTCCGGCGGACAGCAGCAGATGCTGGCCATGGCGCGCGCGCTGATGGGCCGCCCGCAGCTGCTGCTGCTCGACGAGCCCAGCATGGGCCTGGCGCCGCTCCTGATCGCCGAAATCTTCCGCATCGTGGCCGAACTGCGCGACCAGGGCATCACGATTTTCCTGGTCGAGCAGAACGCCCACGCGGCGCTGTCGATTGCCGATGTCGGCTATGTGATCGAGACGGGCGCCATTACCCTGTCCGGTCCCGGGCCGGAATTGCTGCATAACGAGCAGGTGCAGAGCGCCTACCTGGGGATGTAAGGACGTAGGTCGGATTAGCGCGTAGCGCGTAATCCGACAATATTGTTGGCGCTACAGGTGTTTGTCGGATTACGCCGTTCCGGCTAATCCGACCTGCGCACATGGCACGATAGTTAAAAGGAAAATACCATGGTCAAAGTCTACGAAATCAACGGCGTCACCCCCGTGGTCCACCCGTCCGCCTATGTGCACCCGAGCGCGGTACTGATCGGCGACGTGATCGTCGGTCCGCGCTGCTATATCGGCCCGCTGGCGTCGATCCGCGGCGACTTCGGGCGCCTGATCCTGGAAGAGGGCGCCAACCTGCAGGACACCTGCGTGATGCACGGCTTTCCCGGCTGCGACACGGTGGTCGAAGCCGACGGCCATGTGGGCCACGGCGCGGTGCTGCATGGCTGCCGCATCGGCCGCAATGCGCTGGTCGGAATGAATGCGGTGGTGATGGACAACGCCGTCATCGGCGAAGAGTCCATCGTCGCCGCCATGAGTTTTGTAAAAGCCGGCATGATCGTCGCGCCGCGCAGCATGGTGGTCGGCACGCCGGCAAAAATCATCCGCTCGCTGACCGAAGACGAGATCAAATGGAAAAGCTCGGGCACCAGCCAGTACCACGAACTGGCCGTGCGCTCGATGCACACGATGCGCGAAGTCGAGGCGCTGACGCAAGTCGAAGCGAACCGCCAGCGCCTCAATTTTGAATCGGCGCTGCCGCTGCATCTGCACAAGAACGCGGCTGCGCAATAACCAACACCACCAGCTCGGCGTAGGTCGGATCAGCGGGGCCGCGCCCCGCGTAATCCGGCGCCACCGCCAACCTATTTATGGAGAACTCAATGGCTCATGTTTCAACCTTGCAAAGCCTGATCGCCGGCCGCTGGCTGGGCGAATCGGCCGCCGTGCCGCTGCACAGCGCCCTGAACAACAACGTCATCTATCACACGCACGCCGAGAAGATCGACTTCGACGAAGCCGTGACCTATGCCCGCAGGACGGGCGTGCCTGGCCTGATGGCGCTGGACTTCCAGCAGCGCGCTGCGCGCCTGAAAGCGCTGGCGCTGTACCTGGTCGAGCGCAAGGAAGAACTGTATGTGATCTCGCACCTGTCGGGCGCCACCCGCGCCGACAGCTGGGTCGATATCGAAGGCGGCACCGGCACCCTGTTTGCCTATGCCAGCATGGGCAGCAACGAGCTGCCGTCGTCGAACGTGCTGCACGAAGGCCCGGCCATCGCCTTGGGCAAAAAAGGCGGCTTTGCCGGCACCCATATCCTGGTGCCGCGCGGCGGGCTGGCCGTGCATATCAATGCATTCAACTTCCCGATCTGGGGTCTGCTGGAAAAATTCGCGCCCAGTTTTCTGGCCGCCATGCCGTGCATCGCGAAGCCGGCCACCGCCACCAGCTACCTGACCCAGGCCGTGGTGCGCATGATGCACGAATCGGGCCTGCTGCCCGAAGGCAGCCTGCAGCTGGTGATCGGCTCGACCGGCGACCTGCTCGATCGCCTGAACGGCCAGGATGTGGTCACGTTCACGGGATCGGCTGCCACCGCCGCCAAGCTGCGCACCAACCCGAACCTGATCGCCAATTCGGTGCCGTTCAATGGCGAAGCCGATTCGCTCAACTGCGCCATCCTGGCGCCGGATGTGACGCCCGACGACGTGGAATTCGACCTGTTCGTCAAGGAAGTGGTGCGTGAAATGACCGGCAAATCGGGCCAGAAGTGCACCGCGATCCGCCGCGTGATCGTGCCCGATCACCTGCTCGACGCGGTCGGCACGCGACTGCGCGAACGCCTGGCCAAGGTGGTAGTGGGCGATCCCTCGATCGAAGGCGTGCGCATGGGCGCGCTGGCCTCGAAAGAGCAGCAGAACGATGTGGCCGAACGGGTCGCCACGCTGTCGCAGGGGAACGAAGTGGTGTTCGGTGCGGCCGACGGCTTCAATCCGCTCGGCGATGGAGCATCGGACGGCAGCTTCTTCTCGCCGACCCTGCTGATGTGCCGCGATGCGTTTGGCAACGACGCCGTGCATGACGTGGAAGCGTTCGGCCCCGTCAGCACCATGATGGGCTATCACGATATCGACGAAGCTTTGCTGCTTGCCGCGCGCGGCAAGGGCAGCCTGGTCAGCACCTTGGTCACGCGCGACGCGAAACTGGCGGCGCGCGTGGTGCCACGCGTGGCCGCCACCCATGGCCGCGTACATATCCTGGAACGCGAGGCGTCGGTCGACTCGACCGGCCACGGCTCGCCCCTGCCGCAGCTGAAGCACGGCGGTCCTGGCCGCGCCGGCGGCGGCGAAGAGCTGGGCGGCGTGCGCGCCGTGCGCCACTACCTGCAGCGCGCGGCGGTGCAGGGTTCGCCTACCATGCTGGCAGCCGTCACCGGTGAATACGTGCGTGGCGCGGCAGTCAACGAAAGCCCGATCCACCCGTTCCGCAAGCATTTCGAAGACCTGAAAACCGGCGACTCGCTGCTCACGCACCGCCGCACCGTCAGCGAAGCGGACATCGTCGCCTTTGGCGGCATTTCGGGCGACTTCTTCTACATGCACTTCGACGAAATCGCGGCGAAGGAATCGCAGTTCGGCAAGCGCATCGCCCACGGCTACTTCGTGCTGTCGGCTGCCGCCGGCCTGTTCGTTTCGCCCGGCGTGGGTCCGGTGCTGGCCAACTACGGCCTGGACAACCTGCGCTTCGTGGCGCCGGTGGCGATCGGCGACACCATCCGCGCGCGCCTGACCTGCAAGCGCAAGGTCGACCGCAACCGCAAGGACGTGTTTGGCGTCGGGCAGGGCGTGGTGGCGTGGGACGTGCAGGTGACCAACCAGCACGATGAGCTGGTGGCCAGCTATGACATCCTGACCTTGGTGTCGAAGCGCGAATAAGGCTGGCGCGGGCGTTGACGTCAATCAGGCAGTCCCTGCAGGCTGCAATGATGGCCTTGCCAAGTGTGTTAAAAACATAACGACTGTGTTGTTTTTGAAACGCCGTTTTTAGAGAATTTTTTCTAAAAACGGCGTTTTTTCCTGGAAAACGGCAAAAATATTCATTGCCTCAAAAAAACTTTCCAACTCCCAACTTTTTCTCTGTAGCATGGTTTGACTGACTGGTTACGCCCACCTCCTGTGCATCTGTTGCAGCTCGGTGATGCCAAACAAACGCATCCCGTTCCCTCACGGCACGTCGGCTACCGACTGCAAGCCTCATTCCACGATCAACGCTCAAATTAACGTTACGGGTATTTATTTACTATGAACAAACACGTCTTCACTTTATTGCTGGCCATGCCGCTGGCAATCAGCCATGCCTATGCACAGGACAGCACCGGCCCCACCGTCAAGATCAGCGGCTACGGCACGGCGGCGCTGACCGTCACCGATACCGACAGCGCCCAGTTTGCGCGTCCGAACCAGGCCAGCGGCGCGCGCAAGACCGCGCGCACCGGCGTCGATTCCAATCTTGGCCTGCAGGCGGACGTGGTCGTCAATCCCTGGCTGTCGGCCACCGTGCAGGGCCTGGCGCGCAAGGATGGCGAAGACGATTTCGGCGCCGAACTGGCGTGGGCGTTCGCCAAGGCCAAGGTCTCGGACAACTTCAGCGTGCGCGTCGGCCGCATGGGCCTGCCCGTCTTCATGATCTCCGATTACCGCAACCTCGGATATGCCAATACCCTGCTGCGTCCTCCCGGCGAAATGTATTCGCAAGTGCCGCTCAACAGCATCGACGGTATCGACGGTACCTATCAAATGAGCCTGGGCGAGACCAGCCTGACCACGCAACTGGCGCTGGGCGAGACCAAGGCAAAAGTGGCCACCGGTCCTGATTCGATCGTGCACGTGGAAGGCAAGTCGATCGTCGCGCTGAACGTGGTGGCAGAAAACGGTCCCGTGACGGTGCGCTTCGGCCGTGCCGAGACCAAGCTGACCATCAACGATTCGACCAGTCAGAATACCCTGTTTGCCGCACTGCGCGCAGCCGGAACCGGCTACCGCTTTACCCAGTTGAATGCGCTGGCCGACGAACTGGCGGTGCACGACAAGAAGGCGTCGTTTACCTCGGTGGGCCTGGGCCTGGACTGGAACAGCATCCTGGTGCAGTCCGAGTACGCCAAGCGCAAGACGGACAGCTATCTGAGCGACAGCACTTCCTGGTACGTGATGGCAGGCTATCGCTTCGGCGCCTTTTTGCCTTACTACAGCCACGCCAGTTTGAAGCCTGACAGCCGCGTCAACAACACGGTGCCGGCATCGTGCCCGGTGGGCTACCCGGCCGCTTGCACGCCAACATTGCGCGCACTGTCGGCAGGCGTCAATACCATGGCCACGACCCGCAACCAGCTTGAACAATCGACCGACAGCATCGGCGTGCGCTGGGACTTCCACCGCTCGGCCGCGCTGAAAGTGCAAATCGACCGCGTCAAGCCAAAAAATGGCCAGGGCCTGTTCCTGCAGGCGCAGACCGGTTTCCGTGGCCCCGTGACGGTCGCTGCCGCCGCCATCGATTTCGTTTTCTAAGGAGCGACCATGCACTCATTTTTTCGCAATGCGGCCGTCCTGCTGGCCCTGTCGCTCGCCATGCCGGCCATGGCCGAAGTGGTCGTGGTGGTCAATCCGAAGAGCGCTGCCAGCGCCATGACGAATGACCAGGTGGCGCAGTTTTTCCTTGGTAAATCGACGGCCATGACGCCGATCGACCAGTCCGAAAGCGCGCCTGTCAGGGCCGAGTTCTACAAAAAAGTGACGGACAAGGAGCCATCGCAGGCGAAAGCGCTGTGGTCCAAGCTGGTCTTTACGGGCAAGGCGACCTTGCCGCGCGAAGTTGCCAGCAGCGCCGACGTGAAAAAGGCCGTGGCCGCCGATCCGAAAGCCATCGGCTATATCGAGAAAAGCGCTGTCGACAGCACCGTGAAAGTGGTGCTGACCGCGCCATAAGCTCGCGGCGGGCCATGCGCAAGACCATGGTCCGCCTGTATTCCCATCAGGAGACACCCATGAGTATCAAACGCAAGATATGGGCGCTGCCCGTCGTCTCGGCCGTGATTTTCGGCCTTGGACTGGCGATCAGTGCTTATCTGTCCACCGCCGCGCTCAATTCCATCCATGCCACCGAGAGTGCCGACTATCCCGCGCTCGATATGGTCAAGTCGCTGGTGCTGGACGTGGGCGCCGTCGGCGACGCCTTGCGCGACGCTGTCAGCGAGGGCGACAAGGAGCGTATCGCGCAGGTCGACGGCCAGGCTGTCAAGCTGCGCGCCAAACTGGCCGCCTTTGCTGCGCTCGAAGGACAGCGCGAGCATGGCCAGCGCCTGGCCAGGGAATTCGATGCCTACTATGCGCCGGCGCTGAGCGCGGCGCGCATCATGCTGGAAGTGGAACAAGGCGATCCTCAGGCCACCGTGACGCGCATGCAGGGTGCGCTGGCGATCCTGAACACGGATCTTGCCAAAACCAATGAGCAGGCGCAGCGGCAGTTCAAGGATGGCATCGCGCGCAGCGCGGCCAACGTGCGCCATGCGCTCAATACCAGCATCGCGGTGGCGCTGGCCGTCATCATTTGCCTGGCGGCCGTGTCGCATTTTGTCGTACGCGCGATCTGGCAGCAGCTGGGCGGCGAACCCGAATATGCGCGCCAGATCGCGCGTGCCGTGGCCGATGGCGACCTGTCGATGCAGATCGCTACCGAAGCCGGCGACCAGGACAGCTTGCTGGCGGCGCTGAAGGACATGCGCGGCAAGCTCGGCGCCATGGTGTCCGGCATCAAGGCGTCGGCCGAAACGATCCAGGTAGCCAGCGCGGAAATCGCGCAGGGCAATGCGGACCTGGCTGCGCGGACCGAGTCGCAGGCGGGCAGCCTGGACCAGACGGCGCGCGCCATGGACAGCCTGACGGGCACCGTGCGCGATAACGCGGCCAACGCGGGCCAGGCGCACGAACTGGTGGTGTCGGCGTCGTCGGTGGCCGTCAAGGGCGGGCAGGTGGTCAGTCAGGTGGTCACCACCATGGGCGAGATCAACAACTCGTCGCGGCGCATCGTCGACATTATCGGCGTCATCGACGGCATCGCCTTCCAGACCAACATCCTGGCGCTGAACGCGGCCGTGGAAGCGGCGAGGGCAGGCGAACAGGGACGCGGTTTTGCCGTGGTGGCGTCGGAAGTGCGCAACCTGGCACAACGCTCAGCCGGCGCGGCCAAGGAAATCAAGCAACTGATCGACGACTCCGTGTCGAAAGTGCAGATCGGTTCGAAGCTGGTCGACGAGGCGGGACTGACCATGGGCCAGATCGTCGCATCGGTGAAAAAAGTGGCCGACATCATGGCCGATATCAGCGCGGCCAGCCAGGCGCAGAGCGCCGGCATTGGCGATATCGGCGTTGCCATTGGCAGCATGGACCAGATGACGCAGCAAAATTCCGCACTGGTGGAAGAAGCGTCGGCGGCCGCCGAATCGCTGCAGGAACAGGCGCTGCAACTGGGTACGGCGCTGGCGGTATTCAAGCTGGCGCAGGGTGGCATGGCGCCGGATGACGCGCGAGGCGTTCCTGCGGCCTATCTGGCGTTGCGGTGATGGGCGATGGCGCGGGCCGCACCCTGGCGGCCCGCCATTCCGGCCTGCGGCCGCTGCGCAGGTCGGATCAGGCCTGGACGCGCAATCCAAACGGATCATCGATGCTGTGCGCCGGCTGCGTGAACCAGCGCGGCCCGTCGTTCGTCATGTAGAAATGGTCTTCATGCCGGATGCCGAATTCGCCGGGGATGCAGATCATCGGCTCGTTCGAAAAGCACATGCCCGCATCGAGCGGCGTGCTGTCGCTGCCGACCAGGTAGGGCCACTCGTGGATATCGAGGCCGATGCCGTGGCCGGTGCGGTGCGGCAGGCCGGGCAGCTTGTAGCCGGGGCCAAAGCCGTCTTCTTCCAGCGACACGCGCGCGGCGCGGTCGACGTCGCCGCAGGGCACGCCCAGCCGCGCTGCCGCAAACGCCGCCGCCTGGGCTTTCTTCTCGCTGTTCCACACGCTGCGCTGGCGCTCGCTGATGGCGCCAAACACATAGGTGCGCGTGATGTCGGAAATATAGTTCATCACCTGGCAGCCCGTGTCGATCAGCACCGTGTCGCCTGCCTTCAGCGTCTGCACATAGTTCACGCCATGCGGGTAGGCGGTGGCCTCGCCGAACAGCACGATGCAGAAATATGAGCGCGGCGCTCCCACCTTGCGGTGCGCGCGCTGGATGAATTCCTCCACTTCCAGCGTCGTGATGCCTTCATGCAGGATGCTGGCCGTGGCCACATGCACGGCCAGCGTCATGTCCATCACGCGCTGCATCAGGGCGATTTCGGCCGGCGACTTGCGGCTGCGGCAGTAGGCCGTGACGGCGCGCGCGTTTTCCAGCGCGTAGCCCGATGCCAGCGGCTTGATGCCGTCGTAGATAAAGAAGGCGGCGCTTTCGCAAATGCCCACGCGCGGCGGCTTGGCGTCGTCCTGCTTGATTCCCATGCGCGCCAGCACGTCGACAAACAGCTGGTACGGGCTTTCATGCTCTTCCCAGCAGTTGACCTTGCCCTCGACCAGCATGAAACCTTGCAGCGTGCTTTCTTCAAATGCGGGAGCGATATATTCGAGCGCGCCTTTGGCCGGCAGGATGGCGCCCACCATCCGTTCGCTGGCATGCCATTTGGTGCCCGTGAAATAGGTGAGGTTGGCGCCCGCGTTCAGGTAGATGGCGGCGATGCCCTGCTCGCGCATGCAGGTCTGCGCCCTGGCGATGCGCTGCGCGTGTTCGTCCCTGCCGATGGCGGCCATGCCGGCCGTCATGTCCGTCAATGTGGACAATGCTGCTTCGATTGATGTGCCGCCGATACCGATGCCGCCGACGTTCATGACGCTACCCATGCCTGCTCCCAAAAGATGGTTTTGAAGGCAGGCATGATAGCAGCCGCCCCGGGAGAGGGGGCGGCGGAGGGGGATTACTTTTCCAGCTGCGTGCGCACGCGCGCAATCGCTTCACGTACCTGGCGCGGCGCGGTGCCGCCGACGTGGTCGCGCGCGGCGACCGAGCCTTCCAGCGTCAGCACCTCGAACACGTCTTCGCCCGTCAAGGGCGAGAATGCCTGCAGCTGGGCCAAGGACAGGTCGGCCAGGTCGCAGCCGGCGTCGACGCAGGCGCGCACGGCCAGTGCCACCGCTTCATGGGCGTCGCGGAACGGCAGGCCCTTCTTGACCAGGTAGTCGGCCAGGTCGGTGGCGGTGGCGTAGCCTTGCAGGGCGGCCGCGCGCATCGCTTCCGGTTTGACGGTGATGCCGCCGGCCATGTCGGCGAAGATGCGCAGGGTGTCGATGACGGTGTCGACCGTATCGAACAGCGGCTCCTTGTCTTCCTGGTTGTCCTTGTTGTAGGCCAGCGGCTGGCCTTTCATCAGGGTCAGCAGGCCGATCAGGTGGCCGTAGACGCGGCCGGTCTTGCCGCGCGCCAGTTCCGGCACGTCCGGGTTTTTCTTTTGCGGCATGATCGACGAGCCGGTGCAGAAGCGGTCGGCGATGTCGATGAAGCCGATGCGCGGGCTCATCCAGATCACCAGTTCTTCGGCCATGCGCGACACGTGCATCATCAGCACGGCGGAGGCGGCGCAGAATTCGATGGCGAAATCGCGGTCCGAAACAGCGTCGAGCGAGTTGTGGCAGACGTCGTCGAAGCCCAGCGTTTTTGCCACGCGCAGGCGGTCGATCGGGAAGGTGGTGCCGGCCAGTGCGGCGGCGCCCAGCGGCAGGCGGTTGACGCGCTTGCGGGTGTCCGCCATGCGCTCGGCATCGCGGCCGAACATCTCGACATACGCCAGCATATGGTGGCCGAAGGTGATCGGCTGCGCCACCTGCATGTGGGTAAAGCCCGGCATGATGGTGTCGGCGTGCTGCTCGGCGAGATCCGTCAGGGCGCCGCGCAGGGTGCCCAGCAGGGCGGTGATGTCGTCGATGGCGGCGCGCACGTACAGGCGGATGTCGGTCGCGACCTGGTCGTTGCGCGAACGGCCCGTATGCAGCCGCTTGCCGGCGTCGCCTACCAGTTCGGTCAGGCGTTTTTCAATATTCAGGTGGACGTCTTCCAGGTCCAGCAGCCATTCGAACTGGCCGGCGGCGATTTCCTGCGAAATCTGCGCCATGCCGCGCTGGATTTCAGCGTAGTCGGCCGGGCTGATGATGGCCTGCGCATGCAGCATTTCCGCATGGGCCAGCGAACCTTCGATATCGAACAGCGCCAGGCGCTTGTCAAAAAATACAGATGCGGTATAGCGCTTGACGAGGTCCGAGACCGGTTCGGAAAACCGGGCCGACCAGGCTTCGCCCTTTTTGGAGAATTGATCAGTCATGAAAGAGGTCCTTTAGTGTACGGCGATTATAAACAAGGTTGGCCGGCATCAGGGCTTTTAGGGGGCGGGACGCTGCTGAAAGGGCCTGGAATGGGACTGGAATGGCGCGTATCTGCATCAAAATGCGCTTCATCCGCCATTTCTGCGTTCCATCGCGGCCCGTTTGTATTCTGTTCCGCGATTTGTGCGTTTGGTCGCAATCCGGTGGCGACGGCAGGTGCCCAGGTCTACAGTTCTATCATCGCAGGACACAAACCACCAGCCACTCACTTAAAGGACATCATCATGAACATCGCCAAACACATGGAAGCCATCGTCGTCGCCATTATCGCCATCGCCGCCGCCACCAGCCTGTCCACTGCCGCCGTACCGAAATTGCGCGCCGCACCGGCCCCTGTCGTCGCCAGCGCCGACGCTGTCACGACGCACGTGGTGTATGTCAGCGCCAAGCGCCTGAACGCCGAAGAAAAAGCCGCGCTGTAAGCCCGGCGCCAGCAAGCAGCAGGAGCAGCAATCCACCACAGGCAGTCGGAACGGGCGGCGCCCCCGGTTCTCTCCAGCCCTGGCAGCAGTCACGGTTCCGGTATTTTCCTGACGAACCGCCGTTTTTTCAGCACCGATATCCAGTACCGCTTTCCCGATCGGCTACACGTGCGCCGTTCCGTCCGGCCAGTTCGTATTTTGTGCCGCCATTCCGGCGTTTGGTCGCAATCCGGTGGCGATGAAGGGCAGGCAAGCTTACAGTTCCATCATCGCAGCAGACAAACCACTGATACCAAGGACATCATCATGGACCTCACCAAAAACATGGAACTCTTCATTGTCGCCATCGTG